>NZ_JAKKRK010000047.1:0-40671 GCF_025654545.1 Shewanella sp. SM20
AAATCTTCAATATCTTCCCAGCCCTCACAGCCTGCGATAACTGCACACAGCGTTAAAAACACCACGTCAAACAAGGGATAAACGACCTTAGATGCTTGCCTTGGGTCTTCTAATTCTGAAAAGTGCTCTGCAAAAATATCGATGTTCATAAACTGGCTCCGCGTAAAAGCCAGTATCTGATCACAACGGAAGATCGCGGTCAATCAGTTATGTTAAAGTGCGCGTTAAATGTTCGTGATCTTGCCCTGGATAAAAATCCGAGTTATATTAACAAACTTATCGATTTAACCGTCAGTCATATTTTATCTGGACCGACTAGTGATAAGTTTGTGTACTCTTTATACAAACAGATGAAGTTTAATTGAATAAACTGCTAAACAAAATATCCATCATCACTGAAGACGATAACGTTTACATATCAAGCTCACTGGCTTATATCGTGCAGACGATTGCCCATCAGCTGTACAAATATTAAGTATTCGCGAGCCAATAATAGACTATGTTTCTAGCTTAATGATCAATAGAGACGATTTTGTTATCTGTCTCTAAATAGCGCTCAAAATCATCAACGCACATAGGTTTAGCAAAATAATACCCTTGAATAATATAACAGCCACGGCTAAAGACTTGCTCTAACTGCTCAACCGTCTCAATCCCTTCAGCAACCACATTTAATTTAAGGTTACGGGCTAATTCAATAATACTGCTCACAATCGCCTGATCTGCGGTATTAGTGGCGATATCAATCAAAAATGAGCGATCAATTTTTAGAGTATTGACCTCAAAATTACGCAAATAAGCCAGTGAAGAATACCCAGTACCAAAGTCATCGATGGCAACCTCGATCCCCAAAGATTTCAATCGAGTCAGGTGGTCTTTAGCGACATGCAACTCCTTCATCAATACGCCTTCGGTGATTTCTAATCCTAAAGATGCTGTTGGCATTTGGGTTTCTTGCAAAATTCTTTGGATATCTTCAATAAAATCTGGCTGCCTAAAATGCACCGCCGAAATATTAACCGACAACTTAAAGCCAGAGCCATAGCGCTTAGTCCAATTGGCCCCCTGCACACAGGCTTGTCTTAATACCCAGCGGTCAATATCAACAATTAAACCGCAAGCCTCAGCAACTTTAATGAAAATATCGGGGCGAATAAAGCCGTCTTGCGGATGTTTCCAGCGAATTAATGCCTCCATTCCTATGAGCTTATCATTACGCAAAATATCAATTTGCGGCTGGTAATAAAGCTCGAACTCTTGCCGCTCTATAGCTTTGCGTAAATCGGCTTCAAGCCGTAAATGATAGAGGGCTTGAGCATTACGCTCCGAGGAATAATATTGAAAATTGCCTCGCCCTTCTTCTTTGGCATGGTACATAGCAAGATCGGCATTCTTGATAAAAGCCTCAGGCTGCACCGCATCGTCGGGCCAAATACTGATGCCTATACTGGTAGAAATATAAAATTCCCGACCATACAACTTAAAAGGCGCGACAATTTGCTCCAACAGGCGCTCGGCGACATGGTTAATATCGTCAATGCTGTTTGCATTGCGGAGTAAAATCACAAATTCATCGCCACCAAAACGACAGAGTAAATGCTCACTGGAAATACAAGATTGCAGTCGACTTGATGCTTCGACCAGCAGTGCATCGCCCATGCTATGACCATAGGAATCATTAACATGCTTAAATCTATCGAGATCTAAAAACAGTAACGCCAGTTTCTCACCTGTTTGTTGCGCAGCTTGAATCGACTGTAATAGACGGCTAGAAAATAAGGAGCGATTTGGCAAACCAGTAAGCACATCGTAATTAGCCAAACGGCGTAAATCGGCTTCAGTACGTTTACGCTCCGTAATATCAGAAAATACCACCACATAGTGGGTTACTTTCCCGTTAATGCTTTGCATCACCGACACGTTTAGCCACACTGGACAGAGTTGCTGATTGGCGCGGATTAACTCCCGCTCTCCGGTCCAAGACTGACTATCACGGAGAAGTTGCTTGATTTCCGATGCTAACCCGTCATTCATCTGTACGAATTGTGCAAATGGTTGCCCGACTAAGTCGTCAGAATCTATACCAATAATTTGTTGCGCAGCGTAATTCGCAACGCGAATACCGCCTTCGACATCTAAAATCAACACACCTTCAGAGGTATTGCCAAACGCTTTCGCCAATAAATTAATTTCATCTTCTAGCTGGCGTTGCACAGTAATATCGCTATAAATACCCGCGACCCGTTCAATTTCATTTGAGTGCTTATTGCGAGCAACTGGCCGCCCTCTAACCCTCAGCCATCCCCAATTACCGTCCTTACGCTGATAGCGATATTCGGCCTCGAATCGGTCAATCTCACCCGCCATCATGTTGTCCCACTGAGCGAGAGCTTTCTCCCTATCCTGCGGATGCACAGGCAAATCCTCTAAGCTCACCACAATCTCATTGGCATGCGTACCAAGCACCGAACCGCGATTATCAAGGTGAAATGCCTGAGTATTTTTATGCCACTCCCAGAGATCTGAGTCACTGCCGCGCAAAGACTGCCTTAACCTGTCCTCACTCTCCGTTAATGCCAGATTCATCTGCTTAAATGTATTGATCTGTCGTTGTCGATACCAAGCAAGACTTAAAGCAATAATTGAAAATAACAGCAGCAAAATACCTTTAAAACCTTGGGATAACCACCAATGCTGCTCAACATAAAAAGGATAAGAGAACGGCTTATCTGACCATATCCCATTAACTTGACTCAAAATATCTAACACATAGCCACCCGCCGCTAATCCTGCGAGGTTGATCTGAGATTCCCCCTGCAACAAGACATAATGGCTATCTTCATCCTGATAACGTAATCGGTATTTAAATTGAATTGGCGAATCATCGAGATAATCTAAGTTAGTGATTTGAAAACTCACCATATTCGCATCGGGTTTGATAGTCATCAGGTTACGCGGCAACAAGGATACTTCTGTCGTGTTGTTATAGTACACAGAGACAGATTCAAGCATCACATGGTCATCGGTTATACGATTGACCAGGCTATTGACATCGAGTCGCATCACACCTTCAGGTGTTCCTAAGTAAAAGCCTGTTTTTGGCGAATAAAAATAAGCGCCCTCGTTCATTTCATCGGAAATCAAACCATCAAGTTGATTAAACATGGCGATATTGCCAGTTTGAATATCCTGACGAATCAAAGAATCAGCACAACCCACAAGATTTGACTTAGGGGTCTTTTGAATAAAAAACACTGAACTACAATTTAATTGCCATTCGGAAGTCAGTGAAACTAACGATTCCGCCTGCTGATGATATTCAAACAAACCTTTTTCATAGGAACCAAACCAGATAATTCCCGGGGACATTTCTTCAATATGGCTAATCGTTGGTTGTGCCGCAAAAGCATTAAATAAGTGCCGTTGATCATGAAACTCGTTTTGACTGTCTATGTAACCAAAGACTTTTTTACCGCCAACCCAAAGACGACCGTCAGAGGTACGATAAATCGTGCGGATCACTGGCCGCTTGGGGCCATCAAATTCGTTCGATGACTTATCAATATCAAATGGCTGGGGCTCATAGAGTCCCATTTCCCAAAAATAGAGTCCCGTGGTAGTCGCAATCCAGACGCGTCCTTTCAGTTTGGGATCCCGATAAGTTTTATATATGAGCTTATTTTTAAAGTCATCCTGACCGTGAGTCCATTTAGAAAAACTGCTGCCTTGCAAGGTCTCTTTATCAATAACAAAAAGACCACTGGTTGTTGAGATCAGTAAATAATGGTCCTCAAACTCACTAATATCATAAATACTTTCGTGGGGATTAAACCCCTCAATCGGAATGTTAACCGCTTTTTTACTGCCCTTAGCAACAAAATCTAAACTAGAAGAACCGAGCCAAACCCCTTCATCACTGGCATGTACAGACCAAGTCATGGCATCGCTCAGCTGATAGGGTTCATCTGCCGCATAAGTATCAAGAATGAAATCAGGCTGTGACGCTAACAATGCCAATCCATCACCAGAGCCTCCAACCCACATCAAGCCTGCATCATCAAACAACATGGCTTTCAGCATTTCCATGTTGGCCTCAGCCTTCAACTCTTGCTGATAGTTCTCAATCAACCGTGTCTCAGGCGACCATTTTAACAAGCCAATACGACTGGCAAACCACAAATACCCTTTAGCATCTTCAATGATCGCTGTGCTCCAATCGGGTAATTCTGGCACAGGTGTAATTTGATGAGCGATTTGATCTAATTGATAAACACCACGCCCTGTCGCAATCCAGATCCTATGTTGAGTATCCTCCAACATATCGAGAATACTGCCCATAGATTCGGTCCAAGGGTATTGGAACAGCCGTTCGCCCTTGTTATCGAGGAGCTCTAGTTGCAACTGCCCCGCAACCAACATGTGTCCATTGGGCATAAGTAATAACTTGCGCCAAGGAAGGTCGCGATTAACAGCTAATTGGGTGATAAGGCGCAGTTCAGACTTTGAAGGGGAAAACTCATAGATCTGACCATTATCAATTAATAATCGCCATGTTTTGCTATTCTTGCGGGCTGCCGATATCAGCGCACCACCTGGAAACTGCGGGAATAGATAGGGAGAACCAAACGCGGTAAATTGATTTTGTACTATATCGTAAAGGTAAATCGCGGCATTAGTGCTGACCAATAACTTGTCTCGGTCGATGTTCACCACTGTCGTTAAAAAGTCATCCGCAAGCCGTGATTCCGTGCCAATTTTATCAATGCGCCGCACCTTAGAATTACTGACCCGATACAAGCCCTGCTCAGTCGCTGCCCATACAAAACCGTAGTCATCTAAGGCTAGACCTCGGATGCTGGTGACAGCTAAACCGTCTCTATCGGTAAAAACACGCTGCACGAAGCCGCCCGCCCAAGCCGAATGGACGCTAATCAGTGAAAGGATGAAACATGTCAGAATTGTTCTAATTATTTTTGTTTGCATGTGACAACTTACCGCATACCATAACTGTACTGTAGCAGCTCAATCCTATCAATTCACCCGCTTGTTTACATAAAATTTACAAAAAAATACAGGCAATAAAAAAGCGCTCAAGTGAGCGCTTTTTTAATCGACAGCTAAATTACTTTTTCTTTGCCTTTGGGTTTGGCAAATCAGTAATAGAACCTTCGTACATTTCAGCCGCTAAGCCTACTGATTCGTGCAGTGTTGGGTGAGCGTGAATGGTTAATGCTAAATCTTCAGCATCACAACCCATTTCAATCGCTAGACCGATTTCGCCTAACAGCTCGCCGCCGTTAACACCCACAATAGCACCACCGATCACGCGGTGAGTGTCTTTGTCGAAAATCAGCTTAGTCATACCTTCAGAACAATCTGACGCAATCGCACGACCACTTGCAGCCCATGGGAAAGTTGCGGTTTCGTAAGCAATACCTTGCTCTTTCGCTTCTTTCTCAGTCAGACCAACCCAAGCGACTTCAGGGTCAGTGTAAGCAATAGATGGGATGACTTTTGGATCGAAATAGTGCTTCATGCCAGCGATAACTTCAGCCGCTACATGGCCTTCGTGCACGCCTTTGTGAGCCAACATTGGTTGACCAACGATGTCACCAATTGCATAGATGTGCGGTACGTTAGTACGCAGTTGCTTATCAACCTTGATAAAGCCACGCTCATCAACGTTAACACCTGCTTTTTCAGCATCTAACGACTTGCCATTAGGTGCGCGGCCAATTGCTACCAATACGGCATCGTAACGGACTGCTTCAGTTGGTGCGCTCTTACCTTCCATAGAAACATAGATACCGTCTTCACGGGCTTCTACCGCTGTGACTTTAGTTTCAAGGATCAGGTTGAATTTCTTCTTGATTTGCTTAGTAAATACGCGAACCACATCTTTATCTGCCGCAGGGATCACTTGGTCGAACATCTCAACCACGTCGATTTGGCTGCCTAAAGAAGCGTACACAGTACCCATTTCTAGACCGATAATACCGCCGCCCATCACTAACAACTTGCCTGGAACTTCTTTCAGTTCTAATGCGTCAGTCGAATCCCAAATACGTGGATCTTCATGCGGAATAAATGGCAGTTTGATTGGGCGAGAACCCGCTGCAATGATCGCTTGCTCAAAAGTCACTTTAGTCACAGTGCCATCTTCAGCAGTCACTTCTAGCGTGTTAGGGCCAGTGAATTTACCAAAACCGTTAACCACGTTAACTTTACGCATTTTGGACATGCCGCCCAATCCGCCAGTTAATTGGCCAATGACTTTTTCTTTAAAGCCACGTAACTTATCTAAATCGATAGTTGGCTCGCCGAAGACCACACCGTGAGCGGCAACCGCTTTGGCTTCTTCGATAACTTTAGCAACGTGCAGTAAGGCTTTAGATGGGATACAACCCACGTTAAGACACACGCCACCTAAAGTGCTAAAACGTTCAACTATGATGGTTTCCAGACCTAAGTCAGCAGCACGGAAAGCCGCAGAATAACCTGCAGGACCTGCACCTAATACCACTACCTGAGTTTTGATTTCGTTACTCATGTTTTCCTCTAATTCTCATTCAATCCGTTGGAGGAGCTATCCTGCCAACCGAAAATGCGCCAGCGCGTAAGGTGGGCGCATTTTAACCTGTGTTTGATACTGATCACAATAAACAAAAGGCTGCTCAAGATGAGCAGCCTTATATGCTTACAGAACCAAAGTACGAATATCGGACAGAATTCCTGACAGCGTTACGCTAAAACGTGCAGCCATGGCACCATCGATCACGCGGTGATCGTATGACAGTGACAGCGGCAACATCAATTTAGGTTCGAACTCTTTACCATTCCACTTAGGCTTAATTTCAGATTTAGACACACCTAAAATCGCCACGTCTGGGTAGTTCACGATAGGCGTAAACGCCGTACCGCCAATACCACCTAAACTTGAAATGGTGAAACAGCTACCTTGCATATCAGCAGATTTCAGCTTGCCATCACGGGCACGGATAGAGATATCAGCCAGTTCACGAGATAACTCGATAATGCCTTTCTTATCCACGTCACGCACGACTGGCACAACCAAACCGTTTGGCGTATCAACCGCCACACCGATGTGGAAATACTTCTTCTGGATCAGTGATTCGCCATCAGAGCTTAAGCTCGAGTTGAACACAGGGAACTGTTGCAATGTTTTAGCCACAGCTTTCAGCATAAACACTAAAGGCGTGATCTTGTAATCGGCTTTTTTCTTCGCCGCTACATCGTTTTGCTGCTTGCGGAACTCTTCCATTTCAGTGATATCAGCTTCATCGAACTGAGTCACGTGAGGGATAGTCACCCAGTTGCGGTGTAAGTTAGGGCCAGAAATCTTCTGGATACGGCTTAATGGAATCTCTTCCACTTCACCAAACTTACTGAAATCAACTTTAGGTGCTGCAATCACTTGCAGACCACCGCCGTTACCTGAACCAACAGAAGTTGCAGCAGTCGCTTTCGGACGCGACAGTTCGTATTTCACATACGCCTGCACGTCTTCTTTCATAATGCGACCTTTACGGCCAGAACCTGTCACTTGGGTCAAGTCGACACCAAACTCACGGGCTAAACGGCGTACTGCAGGAGACGCATGTACCGCACCGGTAGACACAGGTGTACCTGCGCTTGGGTGATGTGGTACTGGTGGACGGCTTGCAGGTGTTGGGGCTGCAACGGGTGCAGCGCTCACTGGAGCTGGAACAGCAGCTTGAGCTGCACCCGCACTTACTGTTGCAACAGAAGTCGTCTCAATCGTCGCAATGACGCTACCTTGAGAAACCTTGTCACCCACTTTAACAGTCAAAGACAGCAGTTTACCGGCGAATGGCGCAGGCACTTCCATGGTGGCTTTGTCAGTTTCAAGCGTAATCAAACCTTGGTCGGCAGTGATTTCATCACCGACAGACACGAGCACTTCGATCACATCGACATTACTGGCATCGCCAATATCCGGCACTTGAATTTCTTTTACCGCAACCACGCTTGCCGCTGGTGCTGCGGCCGCTGGCGCTACCGTAGCGGCAGGAGCCGCCTGAGCCACAGTTGCAGCTGGCGCGCTAACGCTTGGAGCCACAGCAGGTGCAGCACCGCCCACTTCAAGCATGATGACTAAAGAGCCTTGCGACACTTTATCGCCAACCGCAACTTTAACGTCTTTAACCACACCCGCGAAAGGTGATGGCACGTCCATCGTCGCTTTGTCTGTTTCTAGGGTAATTAAACCGCTATCAACTTCAATCGTGTCACCGACAGCAACCAATACTTCGATAACCGATACATCAGTGTCGCCACCGATATCTGGCACAGTGACTTCAACCACTTTGGTTGCGCCCGTCGCAGGAGCAGCAGCCACAGGGGCAGGAGCCGCTTGAACTGGTGCAGATGCTGGTGCCGCCTGAGCGGGGGCTGCAACTGGAGCCGGAGCGGCAGCTGCCGCGCCCGCCGCTTGCATCATAGCAATCAAAGTACCTTCAGATACTTTATCGCCCACAGCCACTTTCAATTCGGCTAAAACACCGGCGAAAGGCGCTGGAATATCCATAGTCGCCTTGTCGCTTTCGACGGTAAGAATCGATTCTTCTGCAGCTAAGGTATCACCCACAGCCACACAAATTTCGATCACTTGCACTTCATCGCCGCCGATATCAGGAACAAAAACTTCTTTTAATTCAGCCATTTTCATTGCCTCTTACGCGTACTGTGGATTGATCTTGTCAGCGTCGATACCATATTCTTTAATGGCTTTTGCTAACACATCGACAGGCAGCTCTTTGCGATCAACCAGTGATTTCAGTGCCGCAATAACGATGAACTTAGCGTCCACTTCGAAGTGGTGACGCAGATTCTCGCGGCTGTCTGAACGACCGAAACCGTCAGTACCTAATACTTTGTAATCGGTAGGAATATAAGCACGTAACTGTTCGCCGTAAATCTTCATATAGTCAGTCGCGACAATTGCAGGTGCATCACTTGAAATCACTTGGCTGATATAGGCTTGTTTTGGCGTTTCGGTTGGGTGCAGCATGTTCCAACGCTCAGCGGCTTGACCATCACGAGTCAATTCGTTAAAGCTGGTCACACTGAATACGTCGGCAGTAATACCAAAGTCTTTCGCCAGTGCTTGCGCCGCTTTACGAGTTTGTTCAAGGATAGTGCCACAGCTCATTAACTGAACTTTGCCTTTACCTGAACCCGCAACCGTTTCTAACTTGTAGATACCTTTCACTATGCCCACTTCCGCACCTTCTGGCATGGCTGGTTGCTCATAGTTTTCGTTCATTGTTGTCAAGTAATAGAAGATATCTTCTTGATTTTCGCCGTACATACGACGGATACCATCTTGTACCACAACGGCAATTTCGTAGCCGTAGGTTGGATCGTAAGTAATACAGTTAGGGATAGTGTTCGCCAATACGTGGCTGTGACCATCTTGATGCTGTAAACCTTCGCCGTTAAGCGTTGTACGGCCTGAAGTACCGCCCACTAAGAAACCACGAGCACGCATGTCACCCGCAGCCCAAGCCATGTCGCCAATACGTTGGAAACCGAACATTGAGTAGTAGATGTAGAACGGGATCATAGGTGTATCGTTGACTGAGTAGCTCGTCGCTGCTGATACCCATGAAGACATAGCGCCGAGTTCGTTAATCCCTTCTTGCAATACTTGGCCGGTTTTATCTTCACGGTAGTAAGCAACTTGGTCAGAATCCTGCGGAATATATTTTTGGCCTTCGTGAGCATAAATACCCACTTGACGGAACAAACCTTCCATACCGAAAGTACGAGCTTCGTCAGGAATAATTGGCACAATATTTTTGCCAATTTTCTTGTCTTTCAGCAGAGCTGTCAGAACACGAACGAATGCCATAGTCGATGAAATTTCACGGCCGTTAGAGCCCTGTAAAATCGAATCGAAAATCTTCAGTGACGGCACTTCCATCTCTTCGGTGAACTTTTGACGACGTTGTGGCACGCTGCCATGCAGCGCTTCACGACGGCTCATCATGTACTTCACTTCTTCAGAATCTGGACCTGGGTGATAGAAAGGCAGATCTTCTAACTGGTCATCTGGGATCGGAATATTGAAACGATCGCGGAAGTAACGGATAGACTCGATACCCATTTTCTTCACGTTGTGAGCGATGTTTTTACCTTCACCCGCATCACCTAAGCCGTAACCTTTTACAGTCTTAGCTAAAATCACCGTTGGGCGACCTTTGGTTTTTTGCGCGTGATCTAAGGCTGCGTATACTTTCACCGGATCATGACCGCCACGGTTTAAGCGCCAAATGTCATCATCTGACATGTTAGCCACCATTTCGGCCGTTTCAGGATACTTACCAAAGAAGTGTTCGCGAGTATAAGCGCCACCTTTGGCTTTACAGTTTTGGTATTCACCGTCAACGGTTTCTTCCATTAACTGCAGTAACTTACCGCTCGTATCACGGGCTAATAATGGATCCCAGTAACGACCCCAAATCACTTTAACGACTTCCCAGCCTGCGCCGCGGAATTCGCCTTCAAGTTCTTGGATGATCTTACCGTTACCACGTACAGGGCCATCAAGACGCTGTAAGTTACAGTTAACGATGAAGACTAAGTTATCTAATTCTTCACGGGCCGCTAAACCAATCGCACCTAAAGCTTCTGGCTCATCACACTCACCATCACCTAAGAAACAGTAAACGGTTTGTGCTGAACAATCTTTCAGACCACGGTCAGTCAGATATTTCAGGAAACGCGCCTGATAAATCGCTTGGATAGGACCTAAGCCCATAGAAACCGTTGGAAATTGCCAGTAATCCGGCATCAGTTTTGGATGTGGGTATGAAGACAGACCCTTGCCATCCACTTCTTGACGGAAGTTAGCCAGTTGGTCTTCGCTTAAGCGACCTTCTAAGAATGAACGCGCATAAATGCCAGGGGCGATATGGCCTTGGAAATACACTAAATCGCCACCGTCTTTTTCATTTGGTGCGCGGAAGAAGTGGTTAAAACATACGTCATAAATAGTCGCGCTTGAGGCGAAGCTTGAAATATGGCCGCCTAATTCTAAATCTTTCTTAGAACCACGAAGCACCATAGCTAAAGCGTTCCAACGGATGATGGCGCGAATGCGACGTTCCATCTCTTGGTTGCCAGGCATGTGCGGCTCTTGACCCGCAGGGATAGTGTTCAGGTAAGCCGTTGTGGCGTTATAAGGCAAGTGAGTGCCATTACGACGCGCTTTATCGATCAGCTTTTCTAGTAAAAAATGCGCGCGCTCTGGGCCTTCCTGTTCCAACACGGCTTGCAGGGCATCAACCCATTCCTGAGTCTCTAACGGATCTACGTCTTGTAGCATATCTTCAGACATGACACTGTCCTTCTCTATATACATGATAATGAATGGTGTTTGCGGCATATTCCGATTTAGCTGGCAGCTAAATCACAGAACTTAAGCGCCACTCTTTAAACGGCGCAAGCTTCGCTGCAACCGGCTATCTTCTTCCCGCACAGATAACATCACCTCTTCGATGTAACTTAAGTGTTCATTCGAGGCTTCTCTGGCGGCGTCGGGATCACGACGAACGATGGCAGCGAGCAAGGCCCGTCTGTGATCGTTAGCCATAGTAGAAGCTTCTTCGCGGCGGCTTAAAAGCTCCAGGTTTTGCGCCACATTTTGATGCAGCACAGGGGTTAAACTAAGAACGAGGTGTAACATAGCCACGTTATGTGACGCTTCCGCCACAGCACGATAAAAACGCACAATCGCAGCAGCTTTTTGTTCGATATCGGTGGCGGCTTCCACCTCGAGGATCATACGCTTGATATTTTGCATATCGGCGTCGGTACCACGCAGGGCCGCAAAATAGGCCATCATGCCTTCGGTGGCATGGCGGAACTCCAGTAAGTCGTACTGACTCTCTGGATCTGAATTCATCAGTTCAACAATAGGATCGGCAAGGGTCTGCCAGAGTTGTTCTTTGACATAAGTACCACCGCCTTGGCGGCGCATTAACAGTCCTTTTGCCTCAAGCTTTTGAATAGCTTCACGCAAAGAAGGTCGAGACACTTCAAACTGGATCGCCAGTTCGCGTTCAGGCGGTAACTTCTGACCGGGCTGTAAACTACCCTCTAAGATCATTTGCTCTAATTGCGCCATGATCACGTCAGAAATTTTTGGCTGATTAATTTTACTATAGGCCATCAGGCGCTCAGCTCCGTTGTAAATTGGTCTTACCAATTTTTTTGAGTGAGCGCACTTTATCAAATCAGCGTTTTGATGTCCAGATTGAAGATCACTCCTTAAAAGCGATCTCGATCAAAAGCACCCACGAAGAGAGAGCATAGCGGAAAAAAATGTTTATGGGGTCAGACCATTTGACAAAAGCACGGACCTCGCCCACTAGGCGCTGCCAAAAGCGCAGCGGATAGATTCTAGGCTCTAGATTCTAGACTAGAAGGAGCACAACGACACCCTAGCAGCGAAGCGTTCTCGATTCTCGCTGCGAAGCATCCTTCTTTTAGCTCACCAATCCAAAAATGGTCAGTAATGAAAGTATTGCAACAATAAGTGTAAAGTTACGTTTACTGAGCACTAATAATGCTAAGGTTGATTGTACACATATAGGTGCACTTGCGACCTCTGGTAAAGGTTGTGCCGCTAATGCCGTTTCAGCAACCACAGTGCGAGCAGTCGCATTTAAGGTCAACCCATTACGGCGCCACGCCGCTAAACCTTCACTAAATTGACCACTTAAGGCATAACCAAAGGCGAAAATCCGGCTCGGTAACCAATCCAGTAGCGTAATCACTTCGTTGACTAAGGGTAGCTCTAGGGATTTACGGGCATTCTCTTCGGCATAAAAACGTACCGTGCAATACAGTACCGCACCGACTGGACCTAAAAAAATGAAAAACAGCGCCACGGCACCATAATAACGATAGTTAATCCAAGCAACACTTTGCCCCACTTTGGCACCTAGGTCTTTCTCGGATACAGCATCTAAACACTCGCTACAATCGAGTTCGGCGGCATAATGGTAACAAGCTTGGACATCTGAGCGACAAGCCGCTTGCATATACTTTTTGAAAATATCACGCTGTTTCTGATGATTAAAACAAACCACGGCCACAACAATCCATAGTGCTAAACTTAATAAGCCCCAAAACATTCCCGCCACTAACCAAGATAAAACATATACCAACAAGGCTGGTAGCACTAACGCCAACGCCATCATCACGCTTGTCAGTGACGCTTTATCACCGAAAAATGTTGTCTGATAGGATTGCAGTAAACGATCAAATTGCCATGATGAAGGAAGAAATTTAAGTCGCTCCACTAAAATGGCGACCAAGAGTGAAAATAATGCCATGGGCTGTACCTCTATAATTTGTCCATAAATAGTCTAGGTTTATATGGAATACGTCTAAACTCCAAAAAGTTAAGTGATTAACTAAGAGCGCAACGCCTGAGTATATTCCTTTAACTTGCCTAAATATCCTTCCCAATCAAAACTTTGCCCTGGGTCAGTTTTCCGCATTGGCGCAATATCACAATGACCCACAATCCGTTCAATACTCAGCAATGGATATTCTACCAGTAGGGCTTGTGTTAACTCGATGAGTGACTGATATTGCTCAGGAGTGTAAGGCTCAGTATCAGTGCCTTCCAGTTCAATACCAATGGAAAAATCATTACAATTCTCTCTCTCGCCATAACGAGACACCCCAGCATGCCAAGCCCTGTCATTACAGCTTACATATTGGACACGCTCGCCATTGCGGCGGATCAAAAAGTGCGCCGACACTTGCAACCCCTGCAACGGTGCAAAGCTGGAATCGGCATTAGTATCTAAACACCCTTGAAATAATTGATCAATGTAAGGTAATCCAAAGCAGCCTGCGGGCAGACTAATATTGTGGATCACTAACAAACTCACTTCATTCAAGGGACGTTGATTAAAATGTGGCGACTCACAACGCCTCGCACTATCACACCAACCAGAATCAAACCGCATTATGAGCTTATCCTCTATGCCACATATACCGCCTTACTCTAACAGTATTTCTCCAAGCAAAGAAGAAACCCTACGCACGGAACTTACTGACTGAGCTATCTTTTAACATTGAGATCATGGAGTAAACCATCCACTCTCAATTTAAATAAGGCTGCAGCTTACTCCTTTTACTCAATCTTCCAACCTGTTCCGTGAGACCTAAGGCCGTGGTAATCTTAACCTAAAATGCAAGTAGGCCGTAATGCAAGGACTCCGCTTATGTTAGAAAATGATATCCGCCAATCAGTAAAATCTGCCCTCTGTGAAGACTTAGGTGGCACCGAAATCAACGATCAAACCAAAGCCATCGCTTATGGCGACATTACAGCAATGTTGATCCCCGCCGATAAGTACGCTGAAGCCACTTTAATCACCCGTGAAGAAGGCGTTTTTTGTGGTAAAGCATGGGCAGAGCAGGTTTTTAACCAACTCGGTGGTGAAGTTGCACTGCATTGGCATGTGGATGATGGCGATCTAGTATTACCCAACCAGCTATTATGTGAATTATCAGGTCCTGCGCGCGCTATTCTCACTGGCGAACGCACGGCAATGAACTTTATTCAAACACTTTCTGGTGTTGCCACCTTAACCAAACATTATGTCGATAAACTGGCGGGGACTCACACTCGCTTGTTGGATACTCGCAAGACGATTCCAGGCCTACGCACGGCACAAAAATATGCCGTCACCTGCGGCGGCGGAAAAAACCATCGCATTGGTTTATATGATGCTTTTTTGATTAAAGAAAACCACATTATGGTCTGTGGCGGTATTCGCCAAGCCGTAGATACCGCCCGCAGCTTGTACCCGAATAAACCCGTTGAAGTCGAAGTTGAGTCACTCGAAGAGCTCGCCTTAGCACTCGACTCTGGCACAGATATCATAATGTTAGATAACTTCGACATCACTAAGATGGTCGAAGCGGTTGAAATGAACAATCAATATAAGGCTAAAGGCGCCGGCGCTAAGCTCGAAGTCTCTGGTAATGTCACCTTAGATACCTTAGCCGAATTCGCCAAAACAGGGGTGGACTATATCTCAGTTGGCGCACTCACTAAGCATGTTCGCGCCTTAGATTTATCACTCAGATTAAAAGCTTAAAACCGCTAGATGTTAATAACTGGCAGTGGAATGTTCTCGCAAAGTACCGTAAGCACATTCCACTCATAAAATATTAAGGCGAAATGCCTTTGTTTTGTAGGGTTCCTGCAAACCAAATGCGAAATCCTGCCTGCACTATCATACTCAGCATTCCCCCTCACGATGCACTCACCCCGTCACCATTTTATGTCACCAATTTGACAACATAGAGAGACACGCCAGCTAAACTGATATTGTCAAAAAGTTGTTATAACCTAACCTGTCGATAAGTTAGCCTTTTATACAAAAACAACACTTTATTAGTACTTTATACTTAATTTTTGTTTCCTTTTACCTAACTTTGTACTAACTTTTACCAAGGCGAGATGGCCGTTTGGTCAACCTCACCTAAGGTCAGCACTGGGATTCTTTTTAAAATTGTCTAGTTCACGTTTTTTGAGAGGCATATTTTTGAAAACGTTAGCCTAAGGTGCGGTTGCCGAAACAATTTATTCAAACAAGTGCTAACCCATCATTAACTTAGTGCTAATTTAGCAAAGCGAGCTTGGATAAATCAGCATGAGTCATTACACATGGGTCATTCAAGATCATCGGTGTACTGTTAATGTTACATAGATCATATAAATGATTTTATTGACATAAATGAGTAATAAAGTTTGATGAGATAACACAATTTATAGAGTAAAACAGCGGTTAGGTTAAACACTCTATTCAACCACAGTAAGTCACTAAATAGTTAGCTGGAGAGAAAAATGAAGGCCATGAATTTAAACAAAGCATTAAATAAAAAAGCTCAGGGTTTTACTCTGATCGAACTGATGATCGTAGTCGCCATTATCGGTATTTTGGCTGCAATTGCACTGCCTGCGTATAAGGATTATGTAGTCACAGCTGAAGGTGGTGCTGCAATGAAAGGCCTCACATCAGTTGCGACCAAAGTACAAGCTTGTGTTCAAACGGGTATCGGTTGCAGTGGTACACCAAACGAACTTACTGCAGAATTAGCAAAAAATGCTCAAATAACAGCTAGCGCAACTCCTGCTGAAGGTACTGGGGCAACTTTAACGTGGGCAACTAAAAACTGCAGCTTAGCTGGGGTTTTTGATAATAACGGTGGAGTGACATACACAATGACAGCCGTAGGTCGTGCCGATATTAATTTGTGCAAAAAAGGGGCTGGTATAAAAATTTAGAAATACAGAATAGGCTGCTCTAGAGCAGCCTTTGCCTTTAAAATAAGAGTAATACTGATAAAATGCCCACTTCTGGTCTTCACTTAGGTTTATCCACCTTATTTATCCGTAAAGGCCTGCTAAATGAAGAGCAGATGGCTAACGCCATCACAAAATCCCGTCAGAATAAGCAAGCATTAGTCAGCACTTTAGTACAAAGTAAACTGGTTTCAGCCCGTGCTATTGCCGAGCTTTGCTATGAGGAATATGGCACCCCATTACTCGATCTCAATGAATTTGATCTTGCTTCCATTCCTGAGGACTTCCTCAATAAAAAACTCATTGAGAAACACCGTTGCTTACCGCTATTTAAAAGGGGAAATCGCCTGTATATAGGCACATCCGACCCGACCAATATTGCCGCCCTCGAAGATTTCCAATTTAGTGCAGGCCTGCACGCCGAAGCGATTCTGGTTGAAGAAGATAAATTGGCTAAAGCGCTAGAAAAAATCCTCGAAGAAGATATCAGTGGTCTCGATTTAGGCAGCATGGATGAAGCGGCACTGGCGAGCATTGAAATTACTGACACTGACAGACGTAATGAAGAGTCCGCAGGCGAGGCCAGCGATGATGCACCTATTGTTATCTATATCAATAAAATTCTAACCGATGCCATTCGTAAAGGCGCCTCGGATTTGCACTTCGAACCCTATGAGAAGCGCTACCGCATTCGTTTTCGCATCGACGGTATTTTACACGAAGTCTCTGAACCCCCTATAAGCCTTGCAGGTCGTTTATCGGCGCGCCTAAAAGTAATGTCGAAACTTGATATCGCCGAACGCCGCGTACCGCAAGACGGCCGGATCAAGATGAAGCTTTCCCGCACTAAGTCCATCGACTTTCGGGTAAGTACCCTGCCGACCCTGTGGGGCGAAAAAATTGTAATGCGGATCTTGGATTCATCCTCCGCACAACTGGGCATTGAAAAGCTCGGTTACGAGCCCGACCAAGAAAAACTTTACCTTGAGATGTTAGCAAAACCCCAAGGGATGATTTTAGTGACCGGCCCAACAGGCTCAGGTAAAACAGTCTCACTCTATACAGGATTAAATATTCTCAATACTGAAGAGCGTAATATTTCTACCGCCGAAGATCCGGTAGAAATAAACCTTGAGGGTGTAAACCAAGTTCACATAAACTTAAAAGCAGGCCTCACCTTCGCCTCCGCTTTACGTTCATTCCTGCGCCAAGACCCCGATGTAGTGATGGTGGGTGAAATTCGCGATCTTGAAACCGCCGAAATTGCCATTAAAGCGGCACAAACGGGTCACTTAGTATTATCGACCCTACACACAAACTCGGCCGCCGAAACCTTGACCCGTTTAATCAATATGGGCGTGCCCGGTTATAACATCGCCAGCTCAGTTAACCTGATTATTGCCCAGCGTTTGGCGCGTCGACTTTGCCCCGAATGTAAGCAAGCTGAAATCATCCCCGAGCATGAACTATTACGTTTAGGTTTTTCTCAAACACAAATTACCCAAGGCTTTACTACCTTTAAACCTGTAGGCTGTGAACATTGCTCTGCTGGCTACAAAGGCCGGGTTGGTATTTACGAAGTGATGAAGATGTCCGATGAGATAGCGCGTACTATCATGGAAGGCGGTAACTCCTTACAAATCGCCTCCCAAGCTAAAGCACAAGGGATGCGTGATTTACGTCAATCTGGATTATTGAAAGTGATTCACGGCGTAACTAGTATTGCAGAAGTCAATCGTGTAACAAGTTTTGGTTAAATTTCGTGTTTTATACCTAAGCTTTAGGCTGAGCAAGTACTACAAGCCAGTTTAAATAATCGACACCTGCTACTTAAACTTATTTTTTCAAAACTTCGGCATTCAAGTACTTATTATTTTATAGGAATAATTTATGGCTACGGCAACGACAGCAAGAAAGCCTCGTACTAAGAAAAACGAGCAAAAAAGCCAGCCAAAAATCTATACCTTCGAATGGAAAGGCGTTAACCGCGATGGAAAAAAAACGGCAGGAGAGCTTAGAGGTTCAACTGTAGCCGAAATTCGTAGTCAGCTTAAATCACAAGGAGTAAACCCTAAGAGCGTTCGTAAGCAGTCCTCTCCACTATTTAAGTTAGGTGAGCCGAAAATCACACCTATGGATATTGCCATGATGACCCGTCAAGTCGCGACTATGTTGGCGGCAGGCGTTCCTTTGGTAACGACATTTGAACTACTCGGCCGTGGCCATGAAAAAGCTAAAATGCGGGAATTACTGGGTACTATTTTAACCGAAATTCAATCGGGTATTCCCTTATCAGATGCAATGCGCCCCCATAGACGTTACTTCGACGAACTATATGTTGACTTAGTCGCCGCGGGTGAGCATTCAGGTTCACTCGATTTGGTTTTCGATCGAGTCGCAACCTACAGAGAAAAAACGGAAGCGCTTAAATCAAAAATTAAGAAGGCCATGTTTTATCCTGCTGCAGTTGTAATTGTCGCTATTTTAGTTACGGTTTTGTTACTTCTTTTTGTGGTACCACAGTTTGAAGATATTTTTAAAGGCTTTGGTGCAGAACTGCCCGCCTTTACGCAACTGGTACTGCATATTTCCCGCGGCTTACAATCCTCTTGGTATATATTTTTAGCTGCCATTGTCGGCGGTGTATTTTTATTTGTACGCGCACATCGAAACTCGCAAATTTTACGGGATAGAGTCGATGAAGCCGTGCTTAAAATCCCAGCCATTGGACCGATTTTACACAAAGGCGCCATGGCACGTTTCGCCCGCACCTTAGCCACCACCTTTGCCGCAGGTGTGCCGTTAATTGATGGCTTAGAGTCCGCCGCTGGCGCATCGGGTAATGCAGTTTATCGCAAAGCCATATTGAATATTCGCCAAGAGGTCATGGCGGGGATGCAGATGAATGTCGCTATGCAAACAACAGGGCTCTTCCCTGATATGTTAGTGCAAATGGTAATGATAGGTGAAGAATCCGGCTCATTAGATAACATGCTCAATAAAGTCTCAACCATCTATGAAATGCAGGTCGACGATGCAGTTGATGGCTTATCAAGCCTAATAGAACCTATTATGATGGTGGTTATCGGTACTGTTGTGGGTGGTTTGATTGTTGCCATGTACTTACCTATCTTCCAGATGGGTAATATTGTTGGCGGCTAATTATTACGCCTCACTTCCACAAATAATATATAAGAAATTGAATGACTGAATTTATCTCTCTTTTGAGCCACTCTCTAAACCAGAGTCCTTGGCTCTTTATTACGCTAAGCTTTATTTTTGCCGCCACCATTGGTAGTTTTTTAAACGTGGTAATCCACAGATTTCCTGTGATGATGAAACGGGAGTGGCAGCAAGAATGTAATCAGTATTTGCAGGAATACCACGAAGACATAGTCAAAAAAATAGGGATAGACCAACTCAATAGACCTATTGATGGCTTTCCTGAAAAGTACAATCTTGTGGTGCCGGGCTCTGCTTGCCCTAAGTGCAAAACGGCGATTAAACCTTGGCATAATTTACCTATATTCGGTTGGTTAATGCTCAAGGGAAAATGCGCCGCTTGTCACGCCCCCATTTCCGCCCGCTACCCAATAATTGAGTTCATCACAGGGCTGCTTATTGCGACTTTGGCGTGGCACTTTGGTCCAAGCTGGCAATTTGTCTTTGCGAGCATACTGACATTTGTACTTATTGCCCTTACTGGTATCGATCTTGATGAGATGCTGCTGCCAGATCAAATGACGTTACCGTTACTTTGGCTCGGCTTGATCATCAATCTAAATCATACCTTTGCGAGCCCAACCGATGCCGTTATCGGTGCGGCAGCTGGCTATTTAAGCTTGTGGTCCATTTTTTGGCTATTTAAGATCCTCACTGGCAAGGAAGGCATGGGCTATGGGGACTTTAAACTGCTCGCAGTTTTCGGTGCTTGGCTCGGCTGGCAAATGCTGCCGCTGGTCATTTTACTTTCGTCCTTAGTCGGAGCTGTCGTCGGTATCACTATGATTGTCAGTAAACGCCTCAAACAAGGTAATCCCATCCCATTTGGGCCTTATATTGCTGCTGCAGGCTGGATAGCCCTAATATGGGGTCAACCTATAGTGGATTGGTACTTAAGTACGTTATAGAACAGGCTTCACTTAAGGATAACGGAACGTTCGCAAGCTCACTCACTGAACGCTTCGCTTACCGTAAGGGCGAAGCCCGTTCCGTAGACTGTAAGGACGAAGTCCGTCCTAGCAGCGTAGCGCCCTTCATAGCTTTTAAGAGAGTTTTATGTCCAAATTTGTTGTTGGCCTTACTGGCGGCATAGGTAGCGGTAAAACGACTGTTGCCAATTTATTCGCCGCAGAAGGCATTACCTTAGTCGACGCCGATATCGTTGCCCGCGACGTTGTCGCTCAAGGTTCAAAAGGACTTGAGGCCATCGTTAGCCATTTTGGGTCTGAGATATTAACACCTGAGGATGAACTCGATCGCGCCAAACTGCGGCAACGGATATTTAGCCATCCTGAAGAACGTGAATGGTTAAACCAGCTATTGCACCCGATAATCCGCCAAGAAATGCTGGCGCAGGTAGAAAAAGCAACCTCAGCCTATGTAATTATGGTCGTGCCCTTGCTATTTGAGAACGGGTTAGATAGGTTAGTCAATCGGACTTTAGTGGTGGATATTTCGCCTGAGTTGCAAATCAGCCGCACCACAAAAAGGGACAATGTTGATGCATCTCAAGTAAATAACATCATTAACAGCCAATTGAGCCGCAGCGAAAAACTCGCCCGAGCCGACGACATTATTGATAATCAGGGAGAGATATCAACCTTAAAACGAGAGGTGCTAGCATTGCATCAACGCTATTTACAACTATCTGGTACTCATAACGCCCATGACTGAATTAGTTTACGAACAGCCCCTAAACGAGAAAATTCGCAGCTACTTGCGGCTCGAATACCTCGATAAACAGCTGCAAAGTAACCTAAGCAATGACCACCAACATAGATGTTTTTATCCGCTGTTTTCCCTCTGTGAATTGTCTGAACGCTGCGATTATCGCAATGAAGTATTAAAAGATATTGAGCGGCACTTGCTGCAACTCAGCAAATGGCAAGAATTAGATCACGTCGACCACCAGCAAATCAATATCTATATCAACGCCCTCACCCAAGCCCGTGAACCGTTACAAAAGCCTGAACGCTTCGGCAGCCAATTAAAACAAGACAAATTTATTTCCGCACTACGACAACGCTTCGGCATGCCAGGTGCTTGCTGTAACTTCGACCTACCACAACTGCATTATTGGCTATCTAAACCTTGGGAAGAAAAACAGCACGATTATCGCTCTTGGATAGCGCATTTCGAACCTTTACTTACCCCGATCACGTTACTACTTCAACTTACTCGTAGCACGTCCCATTACGACAATGCCGTTGCCCACGCAGGCTTTTATCAAGGTGACAGTGCCCAAGCACTTGCTTTGGTAAGGGTTAAAGTCGATGCATACCACGGGTGTT
The DNA here is from genome assembly GCF_025654545.1 of Shewanella sp. SM20. Taxonomy (NCBI): domain Bacteria; kingdom Pseudomonadati; phylum Pseudomonadota; class Gammaproteobacteria; order Alteromonadales; family Shewanellaceae; genus Shewanella; species Shewanella sp. SM20. Next base: position 21,895 of record NZ_JAKKRK010000047.1, read on the forward strand.
ATCCTACGATTAGCGGCCATAAAAACCGTTTCGCTATCCATTTTGTGCAGTTTGAACAACAACGCCACTCCGACCGTTCAATTGATTTCTTACTGGCTACCTGTGCATGAAGCCTTTACACTAATGGCCTGAAAGACATTCGTATTGGCGGCCGCTTTATCGCCGTTAACCAAGAGAACAATTATGCCATTGACCGTTAACTGCCCTATTTGCAAAGCCCCTGTCGAGTGGGTGCCACAATCTGCATTTAAACCTTTTTGCAGCGAGCGCTGTAAGTTGATCGACCTCGGCGATTGGGCGTCAGAAAAACACGTCATCCCAGTCAAAGCCGAATTTGATCCAGAAGCATTTGATGAATTTGATCTCGATGAAGGCGATTTTTTTAAAGAGTAATTTTGGGTTTACACACGAATAACTCAGCTCAAGCCTTTAATGCACTTACCTTTACCCACTCATTAATCGATAAATATTATGACTAAACGCATCCATGTTGCCGTCGGCATTATTACTAACTCGGCCGGTGAAATTCTGTTGGCAAAACGCCCAGATCATTTACATCAAGGTGGGAAATGGGAATTTCCTGGTGGTAAAGTTGAGACAGGCGAAACTGTCACTCAGGCATTGATCCGTGAACTCAAAGAGGAAGTCGCGCTCAATGTCACTGATAGTCAGCCATTTATGGCGTTGAGTTTCGACTATCCCGATAAACAAGTGCTACTCGATATCCATTCAGTCACAGAATTTAACGGCACAGCTCAAGGCCTTGAAGGTCAGCTTATCGCTTGGGTCACTAAAACCGACTTAACCAATTACGACTTCCCAGAAGCTAATAAGCCTATTCTTGAAAAAATTCTGGATCAGTAATCCAGCAATTTACCTTATCCTCTCAATGTGTTCTGTCCCCGAATCACAATTCGGGGATGAAATTTTTCAATGCCTTAACTCCGAAAAACATGTAATTATGCGTTCGTTAAGCTTACATACCCAAACCACCTGAAGATGCAGGATTCAGCGGGAATTTAACGCACTTTAGGCAAGGCGGCTATTTGCAGACCTAGCGGGCTAAGTTAAAAATAATCAACACAGCATAAAGTGCGTTAAAACACGCCGAGACGGAGCGCCTAGGGCACTCCACTTCCGTGTTGCATCAATTCAAAAGGTGGCCGACATTCTGTCATTGATGCGCCTTGAATTGAAGCACCCTAGGCACTCTGAAACTCGTATCTTCAGGTAGCTTGGGTATAGATATTAGCAATGCGTGATCTTGCTTGCAGCAAATCAATTAATCGCTTTAATCGTATCCAGAATAATGTTTGAATCGAATTTCATTCTTTCTCTTCGATTTCGAGGGCGCATCATGCACAATAACGTTAAGGCATTCCTAGCCACTACCGCCTTATTTTTTAGTTGTCAGGTACTAGCCAATGGTGGCTGTGGATTTGAAGAACAACAACAGGGTTTAATTGCGACCTGCAGTGAGGAGAAACAAGAAGTGATTTTAACTGGTATAGTAGAAGCACAACATTTAGTCACAGATCTCAATGAGTTTGCTGAAGGGTATAAAACCTATCAAGTCGATACCACTGCAATCACCCCGCTTAAAAGCATCACTGAACCTACAGAAATTGTTGTGATCATTGGTACTTGGTGCCCAGATTGTCACCGGGAAACGCCGCGCTTTATCCGTATTATGGAAGAAGTCGCTAATCCCAATATTAAAGTGACCTATATTGGTGTCGACCGAACGAAAAAAGATCCAGAAGGCTTAGCCGCAAAATACGACTTTACCCGCATTCCAACCTTTATTGTGCTGCAGCAAGGTAAAGAAGTTGGCCGCATCGTAGAGCGTCCAACGGTTTCCTTAGAAAAAGATCTCGCCGATTTATTGAAATAATCGCCACAGTACAAACAATAAAGGCCGCATCGCGGCCTTTGGTTTTTATCATGTTTCAATAAAATATTAGCTGACTTCGTCAATAATCCGCTGAGCTAACATCACTAAAACACCTTCACGTAATGCGCCGCCAGATAAGGCTAAATGCTCGATCCCCAGCAACTCAAACAAAGCCAATAGAATAGCGACACCCGCAGCAAAAGTCGGTGCTCGCTCACTGCAAAGCCCAACAATCCCCATTAAGCTAATATCTTCTTGAGCGAGGATCTCAGCCTTCAACTGAGTAAGCACATCGAGTGTGATAGTTTCAGATAACCCTCGGTGTAGTAACACTTCTACCACGGACTGTACAGCGCCGGAGGCACCAACGACACAATGCCAACCAAGATCACGTAGGGTTTGTCTATGCTCAGCTAATGCGGTTAGCACTTGCTGCTTAGCATCATCGAAATCTAACTGCTGCAGCGGCAAACTGCTGAAAAATTGGCGATTATAAGTCACGCTACCAAAGGGCAAACTGGTTTTGAACAGCACTTGATGCCCATCGCCAATGATAAACTCTGTACTCGCCCCACCGATATCAATAACCAAGCGACGGCCTTGACCACAAGTGGTCGCCACCATACCTTGATAGATGAGCTCTGCTTCACGCATACCAGAGATAATTTCGATCGGATGACCTAAGAGTGGCAATGCACGCTGATTAAACTCATCAGCATTGCTAATACTGCGAAGAGTTGCAGTTGCAATCACAGCAACATGGTTTGCTTCAATCTTATGTTGCACCAACATCTGGGCAAACATACTCAAACAGTCGAGGCCGCGCTGCATGACATCGGGGCTTAATTTGCCATCGTTGCCTATGCCTTCGGCGAGCCTCACCTTGCGTTTATATTTCGCAATAATATGCGGCTGACCACCACGCGTTTTGGCGATCAGCATATTAAAACTATTTGAGCCTAATGTTATAGCGGCATAAGCGGGTGTTGGCATTTACGAATGTCTACGTGTCCTATCATGACGAGGAGGGCGAGCACCACTGCGTTGAGCACCTGGGCGGCTTGCCCCTGAACGATCACGCAAGTTTCGAGTGCCGCTAGGGTGTTTACGGTGGATCTTCGCTGGCGTAGGAATATCGGCCAGTAAAGCTTCACTGTCGTAGTTACTTACTGGAATCGAATGATTGATGTAGCTTTCGATTGCAGGCAAGTTCAATGCGTACTCTTCACAGGCAAAGCTTATCGACATGCCTTTATTACCCGCACGACCCGTACGACCGATTCGGTGAACATAGTCTTCGCAATCATCAGGTAAATCATAGTTATACACGTGTGAAACGTCAGAAATATGTAAACCACGAGCCGCAACATCAGTAGCAACCAATATATCTAGTTGGCCACTGGTAAATTGCTCAAGGATACGAATACGCTTTTTCTGTGGCACATCACCCGTTAATAAACCCACACGATGTCCGTCACCTTCAAGCCAAGACCAAAGCGTTTCACAACTGTGCTTAGTGTTGGAGAAAACGATGGCTTTTTCTGGCCAATCTTCTTCAATCAAGGTCAACAGCAAACGCATCTTCTCTTCTTGGGAAGGATAGAAGATTTCTTCTTTGATGTTTTTGGAGGTTTTTTCTTCGGGGGCGATTTCAACTTTAACGGGCTCATTCATATGATCATAAGCCAGCTCTTGTACTTTCATGGACAAGGTTGCCGAAAATAACATATTAAGACGTTGATTTGCCTCAGGCATACGTCTAAATAAGAAGCGAATATCTTTAATAAAACCAAGATCAAACATACGATCGGCTTCATCAAGTACCACAGCCTGAATTGAATTCAAGCCAATAATACCTTGGCGAACGTAGTCGATAATTCGACCCGTTGTACCAATCAAGATATCAACACCTTGATCTAATACTTTACGCTGCACATCGTAACTTTCACCGCCATAAACAATACCCACCTTTAAGTGTGTATGCTTAGCGAGTAAAATCGCATCTTTGGCAATCTGAATCGCCAGTTCACGAGTCGGGGCCATAATGATGGCGCGGGGCTGATTAATCAGTCGCCCTTCAGGTATGGGAGTCGATAATAAATGATTAAACGTGGCGACCAAAAAGGCCATTGTCTTACCAGTGCCCGTTTGTGCTTGGCCTGCGATATCTTTTGATTGGAGTAATACAGGCAGTGATAACGCCTGGATCGGCGTACAAAATTCGAAGCCGTTCTCGGCAAGGGCCTGTTTAACCTCAGGATGTAGAGGTAGGTCGGCAAACCTTTGGGTAGATAGATGTGTTTCGCTCATAGCGCAAGCTTACCTGTTGAGGTTGCAATAAGATACTCGATCGTTTGAAATAGCCACATTGTAAAAAGGTAACTTGAAAAGCTATTTTTCAGCCCCAATATACATGGTAAGCCATTAACAAACCAGCAATGGCACCCAAACTGGAGAACATCATGAGCGATAAAATTATATACCTGAGTGACGACAGCTTCGAAAACGACGTATTAAAGTCTGATTTGCCAGTATTGGTAGACTTCTGGGCCGAGTGGTGTGGTCCTTGTAAAATGATCGCTCCAATTTTAGACGATGTGTCTGAAGAATATGCAGGTCGCTTGACTATCGCTAAATTAAACGTTGACCAAAACAATGTTTCTCCAGCGAAATATGGCGTTCGTGGCATCCCAACTTTACTGCTATTCAAGAACGGCGAATTAGCCGCGACTAAAGTTGGCGCACTCTCAAAAACGCAATTGAAAGAGTTTATTGACGCTCAAATCTAATTTGACGTCGTAATGAGTGACCTCCGGCACAAGCTATAAATTAATTGTGCCGGAATTTCCCTAAATTTCTGGACGCCCCGCTTTGTTAGTGCTACTTTAATAACCAGATTCTTTCTAATAACCTCTTCTCGCTCGTCAATCACTATCCTGAATTACATCCTTACTGATTGATCGCGGTAAGCTTTGTCGCGTAACACAAGACCCCCAAAATGAACTTAACTGAATTAAAAGACACGCCGATTTCTGACCTAGTCTCGCTAGCTGAAAATATGAAGCTCGAAAATATGGCCCGCGCTCGCAAGCAGGACATTATTTTCTCAATCCTTAAAGCCCACGCAAAAAGTGGAGAAGACATTTTCGGTGGTGGGGTATTAGAAATACTCCAAGACGGTTTCGGCTTCTTACGCAGCTCAGACGGTTCTTATTTAGCTGGTCCAGATGACATCTATGTCTCACCAAGCCAAATTCGCCGCTTCAACATGCGAACGGGTGATACCATTTTTGGTAAAATTCGCCCACCAAAAGAAGGCGAGCGTTATTTTGCTCTATTGAAAGTCAACGAAGTTAACTTCGATAAACCAGAAAACTCCCGTAATAAAATCCTCTTTGAAAACTTGACTCCACTCCACGCAGAAGAACGTATGCGTATGGAGCGCGGCAACGGCTCAACTGAAGATATTACAGCGCGTATTCTGGATTTATGCTCACCGATTGGTAAAGGTCAACGTGGTTTGATCGTTGCACCACCAAAAGCCGGTAAAACGCTATTACTTCAAGGTATTGCTCAAAGCATCAGCTACAACAACCCAGAAGTGGTGTTGATGGTATTGCTTATCGACGAACGCCCAGAAGAAGTAACAGAGATGCAGCGCCTCGTTAAAGGCGAAGTTATCGCATCAACCTTCGATGAGCCAGCCAGCCGTCACGTTCAAGTTGCCGAAATGGTGATTGAAAAAGCAAAACGTTTGGTTGAGCACAAGAAAGACGTCGTTATCTTACTCGATTCGATTACCCGTTTAGCCCGTGCCTATAACACTGTTATCCCGTCATCGGGCAAAGTGTTAACTGGTGGTGTGGATGCAAACGCTCTACACCGTCCAAAACGCTTCTTCGGTGCGGCACGTAACATCGAACACGGCGGCAGCTTGACCATTATCGCCACAGCCTTGGTTGATACGGGTTCTAAGATGGACGAAGTAATCTACGAAGAATTTAAAGGTACAGGTAACCAAGAGCTACATTTGTCACGTAAAGCGGCAGAAAAGCGTGTGTTCCCAGCCATTGACTTCAACCGCAGCGGTACCCGTCGTGAAGAAAAACTCACGACTCAAGAAGAACTGCAAAAAATGTGGATCCTGCGTAAGATCCTCAATCCTATGGATGAGGTCAGCGCAATGGAATTCTTAATCGATAAATTGGCGATGACCAAGACTAACGAAGAGTTCTTTACCGCCATGAAACGCACTAAGTCTTAAATCTCACTCAGTGAGTCTCTAAACTAAAAGCCGCATTATGCGGCTTTTTTGTTATCTAAGATTTTTTCACTGCTAAGATTTTACTCAAGTTTTTACTCAAAGCCTGTGTTCGCTGCCGGAGCATTTCCCGTAGTAAGAGCACGACAGGCGTGACATGTTCACGTCCTGGGCACACTAAGTACAAATCGACGGGCTCCCCCTGATACTCAGGCAACAAACGTACTAATCGCCCTGAGATTAAGTCATCGGCCAGATCTAGACTCGACTTAAATACCAACCCTTTGCCAGCCACAGCCCAACGGCGGGCAATCTCGGCATCATTAGCACTACGATTGCCCGTGACACGCACTTTGAATTCTTGAGCATCACGCCTAAATAGCCATTGATCGTGGGTGCGATCATCTAACTTATAAAACAAGCAATTATGCTCAACTAATTGTTCTAATGAATCAAGCGCACCAAACTTGACGAGATATTCAGGTGAAGCGCACAAGACACGATCAACACTGCAGATAGGGAAAGCCACTTGGTTAGAATCCTGCGGTTTTCCATAGCGCACGGCAACATCAATTTTATCGTGGTAAAAACTGCTGATATTGTCGCCAAGGTGCAAGCGCACTTGCAGTTGAGGGAAATCGAGCAAAAACTCGTCGAGCCAAGGCACAAACAGATTACGGCCAAAGTCTGAAGAAACCGACAGGCTTAAGGTGCCAGATATTTTACCTTTATCACTGGCGATAGCCTGTTCGCCAAGCGCTAAATCGCTTAGCGCACGTCGGCAATGAATAAGATAACGCTCACCTTGCACAGTCAAACGTAAGCTGCGTGTCGTGCGGATAAATAAACTAGTATCGAGCTGTTTCTCAAGCCGTTTTATTGCTGCACTGGCAGAAGCAGCCGAGATATCCATCTCGGCTGCTGCGGCAGATATATTGCCGCAATCAGCGACTCGCACGAACAAAGCTAAATCATTAATTAGCATGATTATCAAAAATCCTTTGAAAAAATTACAAACTTTATCCTGTTTATCTCTTGGCTAATATTCCACACAATGGCTACACGATACAAGTACACTCAAACAAGTAAACTCCAGCAAGTACACCCAGAGGAATAAACATGAAAGCCATTGGTTACCAGACAGCAGGTGCAATCACAGCGCCCAATGCATTAGAAAACATCACGCTAGCCGAGCCAACTGCGACAGGTTTTGACCTTTTAGTGGAAATCAAAGCCATTTCTGTCAATCCGGTTGATACAAAAATCCGTGCATCTAGCTCAGCGTCTGCAGGCGAATACAAAATTATCGGCTGGGATGCGGTCGGTGTCGTCAAAGCCGTTGGTGAGAAAGCCAGTCTTTTCAACGTTGGCGATGAAGTGTGGTATGCGGGCGATATCAGTCGCAGTGGAAGTTATGCAGAATATCAATTGGTTGATGAGCGAATTGTCGGCCATAAACCTAAAAGTTTAACCTATACCCAAGCCGCGGCATTACCTTTAACGGGGATTACGGCATGGGAGATTTTATTCGACCGTTTAGCTTTACCCCAAGATGGTTCGGCAACTGACGCCCGTATTTTAATTATCGGTGCGGCCGGCGGTGTGGGTTCAATCATCACTCAGCTTGCAGTAAAACTCACTGGTGCAGAAGTGATAGGCACTGCATCTCGTCCTGAATCCGCCGCTTGGGTGCACAAACTTGGTGCCGATGCTGTCATCGACCACACCAAGCCACTTTCGCAGGAACTTGCCAATATTGGTATTACTGATGTGACTCATGTGATTAGCTTAACCCAAACCGATCAGCATTTTGATGAAATAGTACAAGTGCTTAAGCCACAAGGAAAACTAGCATTAATCGATGATCCTAAGGGGCCATTAGATGTGATGAAACTTAAGCGTAAAAGCTTATCCTTACACTGGGAACTGATGTTTACCCGCAGCCTTTATCAGACCGAGGATATGATTGCGCAACATCACTTACTCAACCGCTTAAGCGCCCTTATCGATACAGGCGAGTTACAGAGTACGTTCGGTAAACACTACGGCACCATTAATGCCCAAAACTTAATCAAAGCTCACGCTCAGATAGAGTCTGGCAAAGCGATCGGTAAAATTGTTTTAGAAGGTTTTAACCAATGAAAATAACAGTGTTTGCTCAAATCATAGCGAATCAAGGCCAAAGCGATACGCTATTTAAGATACTCAAGCAACTCGTGACAGACACTCATACCGAGGCTGGCTGCATCGAATACAAACTGCATCACTCATTAGATGATGAAAATATCTTCTGGATGTACGAAATTTGGCAATCCCAAGCCGCACTGGATGAACATATGGCGAGTACGCACTTTCAAGCATTCGTCGCTCAAACCGCAGACATAATCAATCAAGCTGACATTCACAAAAGCTACGCCTGCTAATCAACAAAAAAGCGCCAAACACGTTGGCGCTTTTCATCATTTATACTTATCAAATCAAAGTCATGGCCATCTTGCGGCGTAAATACGCGATTTGCTGCATGTGTGGCAAATCCTTAGGACAGTTGTCTTGACAGCCGAGTAACGTCATACAACCAAATACGCCATCCTGATTGCCAATCACATGGTAAAAATCCTCGGCAGTACGAGCGTCACGGCTATCCATCTCAAAACGAGCTATTTTCATCATGCCCACAGCGCCGACAAAAGTTTCACGCATTTGTTTAGTCGCACAGGCAGAAACACATACGCCACATTCAACGCAGCGCTCTAGCTCATACAAACGCGCAGCTTCATCTGGATCCATAGGATCTTCAAGCCGATGCACGCTTATATCATTGGCCTTAGGGTGTAACCACAGCTTTAAGCGTTCGGCCAGTTCCCGCATAAACTTACCAGTGTTAACCGAGAGATCACCAATCAACTCAAAACCTGGCAGCGGCATTAAGGTGATTTCGCCCTTAGGATATTTGGCCGTTAAGGTGCGGCAAGCTAGCGTCGGGAAACCGTTGATCACCATAGCGCAGCTACCACAGATACCAGCACGACAGACAAAGTCGAACTGCAATGAAGTGTCTTGTTCTTCCCTGAGTTTATTAAGGGCGATAAATACCGTCATCCCCGGCGTTTCGGTGAGCTGATAACGCACCATTTTCGGCTTATCGTTTGGCTCCTGCGGATCATAACGAAAGATATTAAAGGTTAACTGACGACCTTGGCTCATTATGATTTTTCTCCTAACGCATTGGCAGATGGACTTTTTAAAGTATCACTTAAACGTTCGTTATTAGGTTGTAAGCTCTCGGGTAATTCAAAGGGCATAAGAGCCCGCTGCCTTTGATAACGGTCAGCATCATCACCTAGCTCAGCTAAAATCTCGGCAATTTGCTGTTCACGCTTTTCGGTATCGGGATGCACTATGGCGTTGTTGATGCCATAACCACGATAACCCGGCGGGAGTTCCATCTTCATCACATCGAGTGCTTCGTAGTTAAGCACAGGTTCGAGTGCCTCGGGATCAGGCCAGCTGGCCAGGGTGCGATTCAGCCAGTCTCGATCATTTCGCTGCGGATAATCCTCGCGAGCATGGGCACCACGACTCTCTGTTCGCGCCGCTGCGCCGCAGGCTACTGTTAGCGCCACTTTTAGCATACGCTTGACCCGCAGGGCTTCAACTAACTCAGGATTGGCGTGACGCTTTTTACACTTAAGTCCGAGTTTACGCGAACGCTCGAGCAACACTTTTAGCTCGGCAACCGCTTTTTCAAGCTCGGGGCCATTACGGAAAATCCCCACATAATCCATCATGATGCGCTGCATTTCGCGCTTGAGTTCAAAGGCGCTCTCGTGACCATCACCCTCGACCAGCACATCGATTTCACTCTGCACCTGCTGCATAAACCGTTCTGCAAGCTGAGTGTCGATCTCAAGGCTATTGTTCTCACAAAAATCGGCGACATATTTACCAATAATCATGCCGCCAACCACGGTTTCGGCCAACGAATTACCGCCTAAACGGTTAAAGCCGTGCATGTCCCAACAGGCCGCCTCACCTACGCTAAATAAGCCTTTAAGCTGCGGACTTTCACCTGTGGCATTAGTCCGAATACCACCCATAGAATAATGCTGAGTTGGGCGTACAGGGATCCAATCTTTAGCGGGATCGATGCCAAGGAAATTCTCACAAATTTCCTGTACTTCCCTAAGATTCGTTTCAATATGCTTGCGACCTAAAAGGGTAATATCTAGCCACAAATGCGGGCCATAAGGGCTATCGACGCCCTTACCTTTACGTATATGTTCGGTCATGCGACGCGATACGACATCCCGCGATGCCAACTCCTTTTTATCGGGCTCATAGTCAGGCATAAAGCGGTAACCGTCTTTATCGCGCAATAAGCCGCCATCACCACGACACCCTTCCGTTGTTAAAATGCCCACGGGAACAATGGCAGTGGGATGGAATTGTACCGCCTCCATATTGCCAAGCCTTGCCACGCCCGTTTCCAATGCCAACGCTTGGCCAATACCTTCGCAGATAATCGCATTGGTCGACACTTCATAAATTCGGCCATAACCACCAGTGGCTATCGTAGTGGACTTAGCCACATAGGCTCTAAGTTCACCCGTAATCAAACAACGAGCAATCACGCCATGACAACGCTTACCATCGTGAATAAGTGCCAAGGCTTCGATACGTTCATGGACGGGAATATCCATGGAAATCGCTTTGTTATCCATAGCGTATAACAGCGAATGACCCGTACCGTCGGCGGTATAACAAGTGCGCCATTTTTTAGTCCCGCCAAAATCACGGGCGTTGATAAGACCATGGGCTTCTTGGGCCTCATGTAGCGTGACTTTTTGCGCATTGACTATCACTTCTCTCGGGCCAGCACTCACCCTTGACCAAGGCACGCCCCAATTTGCTAATTCACGCACGGCCTTAGGTGCACAATGGGCAAACATACGCGCCACTTCTTGATCGCAGCCCCAGTCGGAACCTTTTACCGTATCTTGAAAATGCACATCCTCATCATCGCCCATTCCCTTAACGGCATTGCCTAAACTCGCCTGCATCCCCCCTTGAGCGGCAGCAGAGTGGGAACGTTTTGCAGGAATGAGTGACAGAACTAAAGTGTCAAGCCCACGCTCTTTCGAAGCGATAGCGACCCTTAAGCCCGCGAGCCCAGCTCCTACCACCAATGAATCGGTATAAATCAGTTTCACGCCTGCTCCTTAATGGGGTCTATTGTTTTGTGCTGTTTTTTTATGTTCGACATTCTATTCACTGATTAACTTAATCATTGATTAAAAGCGGAATTAACTCGCGTAGGGTAAAAATGCCAGAAGTGAGGCGACACCAACAGTGACAAATAGCACACTCACTATGGTCTTGATCTTACGTAATCGACTGCGGTTGTTGAGATCCCGCGCCGCGCCCCATTTCAAAGCCACACGGTAAATGCCAATTGCTGCATGTAACTCCACAGTGAGCAGTAAAGGCAGATACACCATCCAGACACCTTGATTCCAAATACGATCGGCGCTTCCCTGAGGGCCAATGGTTTCGGGAGCCGAGCCAATAAGCCACAAATGCACAGGCAACAGCAGTAAAATCACTACACCAGTAATGGCTTGCCAGCGCCACAAGCGAGTATCGCTGTGGTTGATCACTTGCATTTGTTGGCGTAGCGCCCTTTGCTGACGCAGACTCATGGGTAATTTTTGCAATGCCACTAACACGTGCACTAACGTCAAAATGGCAATACCAATGGCAATACAAGTCACTACCCAAGGATAACCGTGTCCATCAGCGGACAGAAAACTCAGCTCCATGGTGCGTGCCACCCAACTCATGGCATCCGCACCCAATAAAATCGATGACACTAACACTAAGTGGGTCCACAAAAAGACTGCGAGTATTACCCCTGACAAACTCTGGCTTAAATCCAGCCAAGCACTCCATTTTTTAATATTTAATTTGATCGCCATCCTATCGCCTCACGCCGTTGACCTTATCGAGCCAATCTCATTAAGTCTTATCGCAAACTAATATCGCTCACACATCCACACGAAAACGTGAGCCAGATCAATTGAGTGCTGAATAATTAACCTAATGCTTAATAATAGCAGTGAAACATAATCCTGCTGCTGGCTTAAAGCCTACTCAGGTACGAAGGGCTGCACAGGAATACCGAGCTCGCTACCGATAAATAGATATGAAACAAGGCTCGCAGTACCAAGGCATAGCAAGTAAATAATCAGCACCTTAGCGAATTTTCGCAGACCTGAGCGCTGGGTGGTTATGCCCCACTTTACCGCCACGCGATAGAGACCAATCATGGCGTGTACCACTACAGCGGGAAGTAACAGCGCATACAGCAACCAAGCATTATCGTGATAAACCCGCTCAGCTGATAAATGCGGGCCAATTTCGGGATTCAAAATCATAGTGAAGAGGTGAACAGGAACGAGGAAAAATAAGATAAAGCCGGTGATCAGTTGCCAAAACCACGCATGGGTATCCTTATGCTTGATATTCCCCATGTGCGAACGCAGAGCTCGCCATTGCCCTAGCTGCGCCGGAAAACGCCGTAGCGCCACCGCGGCATGTACTATCACCACCAATAGCATAAACACTGAAAACACTTTAGTGACTATAGGAAAGCCATGTCCTGTGCTGCTAAACATTCCACCTTCAAGCAACTGAACAACCCGATAAAAAGCCTCTTTACCCAGCAAAATACTCGATTCAAAATGCATGTGTAATAGTAAAAAGCTGCCAAGCATAATCCCTGTCGCACTCTGCAGCCTATCAGCCTTAGCCGACCAAGGATGACCTAGCGGTGTACTCACCCTATTGTGAACTCGAGTTATGCTTGTCATCTTGAATTAACCTATGTCGTTTATCGTTGGCACCTCTTGGCAAACTACACCATAGCAGCAACTCAAATCAGGCTTCAGTGTCACAGATTTAAAGCGTGAGCCAACTCACCTGACGGAGTTAAACTCTTAGAAGATGATCACAAAAAACGTATCAAAACCAAACAAAGGTAAAACCAATTAACCAATATTTTTCATAGCGTTATATCAGATAATAAAACAGACAATTCGCTTTTTAACACCAATCCATACCCGCCAACTAACGCCTTGTCTGTATAGACAAAAGCGCAATACCAGGATAGCCAGTCGTCGAACCTAAACCCTAGTGGTAACCAAACGACCTTACCTAAAGCGCTTTAAATTCCCGCTACATCCTGCATTTTGGGATAGTTTGGGTATACAATACCGCGATATTTTGAACCCTTAGTTTATGAACACTCAGTCACAGGATGCCCCCATGCCTTGGATCCAACTCCGTATAAACACCAATAGCGATGACGCTGAAACCATCAGCGACTTGCTCATGGAAGAAGGTTCAGTCTCTATCACCTTCGAAGACGGTAAAGATACCCCTATTTTTGAACCTAAATTAGGCGAAACCCCACTGTGGCGCGATACCGTGGTAGTGGCCTTATTCGATGCAGAAACCGATCTGACACCGACCATCGCCATGCTGAAAACCTTGCCTTTCCTCGGTGAGAACTTCAGCCATAAAGTCGAACAAATTGAAGATAAAGACTGGGTACGCGAATGGATGGATAACTTCCACCCCATCCAATTTGGCACACGTTTATGGATCTGCCCAAGCTGGCGCGAAATCCCTGATCCAACCGCAGTCAATGTGATCTTAGATCCGGGTCTTGCCTTCGGCACTGGCACTCATCCCACGACAGCACTGTGTTTAGAGTGGCTAGACAGCTTAGATTTAAGCGATGAAGAAGTGATCGATTTTGGCTGTGGTTCAGGTATCTTAGCCGTAGCCGCACTGAAACTGGGAGCGAAAAAAGTCACAGGTATCGATATCGACTATCAAGCCATCGACGCCTCGCGTGCCAACGCCGAGCGCAATGATGTCGCTGACAAGCTAGCCTTGTACTTACCAGAAGACCAACCCGCCGATCTCAAAGCCGACGTACTGGTCGCTAACATTCTTGCAGGCCCACTGCGTGAATTAGCGCCTTTGATCGCAGAACGCGTAAAAACCGGTGGCAAACTTGCCCTTTCCGGTCTCCTCAAAGAACAAGCCCAAGAAATCTCTGACTTTTATAGCCAATGGTTCGATATGGACGCAGCGGCTCACAAAGAAGATTGGAGCCGCTTGACAGGTAAGCGTAAATAGCGCTAAAGGGTGGCGCAACATGCGCCACCGCTGGCTTCCAACAATTTGGCCTCTGACTTCTCGTCGATTAAAAGTCAAGAAAAAAAATTACCTCTAGGTCATTTATTGACCTTTTCACGGCCAACAAAAAGGGCTACTATAGCGCCCCTTTGAAGAGCTAAGGTGAAACATAAAATGCAGATTGGACCCTATCAACTGAACAATCAGCTGATCGTGGCACCAATGGCAGGTGTCACCGATCAAGCCTTCCGCAATCTTTGTCTTCGTTATGGCGCAGCCTTAGCGGTTTCCGAGATGCTTTCATCCAATCCCGAGGTTTGGGATACAGATAAAAGCCGCCAGCGCATGACGCATTCTGGCGAGGAAGGCATCCGCTCAGTGCAAATTGCAGGGGCTGATCCTGATTTAATGGCGCAAGCCGCCTTGTTCAATGTCGAACAAGGTGCTCACATCATTGATATCAACATGGGTTGCCCGGCGAAAAAAGTGAATAAAAAGCTGGCAGGCTCGGCGCTAATGCAAAATCCAACGCTGGTAAAAGAGATTTTACAAGCCGTGGTCGCCGCAGTGAACGTGCCTGTCACGTTAAAGATTCGCACCGGCTGGGAGCCAGAGCACAAGAATGGTGTTCAAATCGCCCAGATTGCAGAGGATTGTGGCATCGCCTCGCTCGCCGTTCACGGCCGCACGAGACAATGTATGTACAGAGGCAACGCCGAGTACGACACGATCAAAGCAATCAAACAGAATGTCTCGATTCCTGTTGTCGCCAATGGGGACATCGACAGTCCGGAGAAAGCCCGCTTTGTGCTGGAATACACCGGTGCCGATGCCTTGATGATAGGACGGGGTGCTCAAGGACGGCCTTGGATTTTCAGAGAAATCCAGCACTACTTGGAAACGGGTAATAAGCTAGCGCCCATTGAGGTTGCCGAACAGCGTCAAGTGATGCTGGAACACCTCACCAAACTGTATGACTTATATGGTGAATACAAGGGTATCCGCTTCGCCAGAAAACATATGGGATGGTACCTAGACCAAGAAGCTCAGCGCCAATTTAGGGCTGACTTTAATCGGCTGGAAACCACTGCAGAACAGTATTCCCTCGTGGAATGTTATTTTGATGAATTAGTACAGAATTAATAAAGAGCAGAATAGAATGTTTGATCAGACAACTAACACAGAAGTTCACCAGCTTACCGTTGGCAAAATCGAAACAGCAAACGGCACTATCAAGCCCCAGTTATTACGTGACGCCGTCAAGCGTGCCGTAACTAACTTCTTCGCACAGTTGGACGGTCAGGAAGCACAAGAAGTTTATGAAATGGTGCTAAGCGAAGTTGAAGCGCCTCTGCTTGACATCATCATGCAACACACTCGTGGCAACCAAACCCGCGCAGCAAACATGCTAGGTATCAACCGTGGTACTCTGCGTAAAAAATTGAAAAAATACGGCATGAACTAATCCGAAAGGATTAAACTGTTGTATTAAAAAGAAAAAGCCTGAAGAAATTCAGGCTTTTTTGCTATTTAATACACACATAGTTACACACAGTCAAAATCATGCTTGGTTTGTCATTCATCTCACGTTAACTGGTGCTCCTCCCCAATACCAGGCACTTGACTCCATCTAGACACCAAAATCAATAAACAACTCCATACACGCCCGTCGCACAACTTTGGCAGGTATCATCATCGAACATATGCCCTGCATTCATAGACTCATTACAGTGCTTGCACTTTCCACGGGCAATCTTACTATCGTGGATAGCTTTTGCTGCAGACTTAACCTGTCGCGGTGTAGAACTAAGAGCCATTTTCCGTTGAATAACCCATTCAAAGCTCGGTTCATGCGGATGCGGCCAAGTGATTAAACCAATGGAGATGGCTATGTAATCGTCAAATATATCGACACTTATATCTTTATTATATAAGGAGCTTGTGACTTTATCGGATAGAACATCAAAGTGTTGTTCCACAAACCTGCCGCAAGCGCTGTAGGCACATGTGGCCGTTCCATCTTGAGACTTAAAATTGGCATCAATTAATTTATTGCACTTAGTGCAGATAAAGAATGCTGGTGACTGGTCTATTGCCCGCGTTACCGCTTTTAGACTGTGCGTTAACCTTTTAGGATTCACGCCAATTTTTTTGTGGATTAGCTTATCAAAATAACCATTATTACACCGGACATGTGCTGTTACGGTGAAATCCGCATCAAGATGAACGGTATAAAGTGGTCTATTAGGTAACGTAATCGACTCATTTAGAGAAAGGTCATGGCAATCGAGTGTAGGGGGTTTGCTGTTCTTCGTTTCAGAGCCGTAAATGTGATACGAATTCCACTCAAAAGATTTGAAAGGGCTGCCTATCTCATCAAGCAGTGCCATTGTTTCTATTGGTATTATTAAATCCATTAAAACCAGATAACGGTCAATTAAATCTGGACGCCCAGTAAAGCAGATGGCGTTTTGCTCCAGCAGTGATTCAATCGTGGGAATGCAGTCGAGATCCATCTAAAACCCTTATTAGTAAAGCTAACCATGTAAAGGCCCTTGCTATGTAGCCTATCTACATTCTTTACTATATTTAATTACCCGTCAAAGTACTGCATAGCGTCCAATTTTAAGCATTTCAAATGCACTTTTAATAGGGTTTTCTGATTTATCGAAACCTCTATACCAACGCACTTTTATTCCTAGATAGTCTGCCCAACCAATTCCCCTTTTAAAGTCTCGCCATTTATTGTTTTTCGCACAGCATTCAACAAACTGATTAACCAACAAGTACTGATTATGTCCAGCTGAGTACTTTCCATTTTCAAAAGCATCTAGATAAAAAGGAAATGCTAAGTTGTCCTCTGCTCGACGATAATGATAAGTACCCCATATCCAATTAGTTAGCCATAAAAAACTACCGTCTAGTCCTGCTACTTTGATTTCATTAATAAATTGTGAAATCAGATCTTTAGACAACTCAGAGTTTTTACGGAGAGCCAACCCCTTAGATAAAAGTTCAAAATACATCTGTGGCGCTAGGGATCTTACATCGCTTTTGGCTTGAGCTATCAAAGGCGATAAGGCAAATGCGTCTAGGTATGTTAGGCAAGACTTGAGATCATTAAAACTGAAAGTATTTAAAATTTCTACTGTAAGTGTTGAGCAAATATAGCTGGTGTTATGTTCAATATCTAAAGCTTTTAGTTCCCAAAATGCTTGAGTTTCATCAAACCACCTACGATCAATTGACATTGGGTCAATAACATCATGAAAGCTTAATTCCTCCTTAACGATATTCTTAAAATTACTGTGGATCCTGTTTAGTCTGTAGTCTTGCTTTTTCAATTTATTAACTAAATCAGAAACAAACTCAACTCCATACTGCTTTTCAAGCTCGACAAATATTGAGGTTGAAAATCTTGCTAAAAATAAGATAATTCTAAAGCAGTTTCTAGTTTTGGTATCAATACTTCTTTTATGAGCAATCGATTTCGTTTGTTCCATCGCAGACAGTGAATCGCTAAGATTCTGAAGCAAGTTAGCCCAACTAGGAAGATTTTTAGCTGTTGACCATCGTGATGCATTTTCAAGGTTTTGTGACAATCGATAATTGTCAGTGAAGCCATAATCGGGAAAATGAAAGCGAGTTTGATTGGTCTTGGTGACGTCATACATCCAATTAAATACTGTTGATATTGGCCAAGTTATGGATTTACCTTGCACATCAGGTAGCCACCAATACTTATCAGAAGGCGAAATATTCAATTCTGTAGCAACGTTATGTTTTAAAATATTTTTTTGATACGAAAGAATCATCCGATCAACCAATCTATTTTTCAGCAACCACTGAATCGAGTCAGACTTCGACAGGAAAGTACTGTCTCCTCTCAAGAAGTCCTTATATTGAAAAAGTGTATCGTCTATCGTATTAGTAAATGCATACATTACCTTCAAGCTACCAGTTGCCTCTAAGATAGAAAAAGCAAGAAGCTCAACTAACGCCATAAAATTAGCCGTTAATTCTCCATCTTCCTTAGCTAGCCGCCTTAGCTGAGTTTGAATCGACTTTTTCATCGTTTCGTCGCTCATAATACTTGAACAGTCATTCTTTTGTGGCAATATTCCGGTGTGTTCAAATAAGGCTTTTGCTATATCACCAAGGGTTGGATACCCCCCTGTGTCAGGATTGTTGTCACCCCTTAAAATCATCCAATAATTAAATAAAGGGGGCGGTCAATGAGAGCTCAATGGAACGATATTCACCTGAACGTAAAGACGCTGTCTTAAAGAAATTATTACCTCCCCACAATATGACGGTCACGGAAGTGGCTCGCAGTGAGGGGATCTCCTACCAAACCCTGTATCATTGGCGAGATAAAGCCAAAAAAGAGGGTCGCCCTGTGCCAGGTAAAACATTA
>NZ_JAKKRK010000048.1:0-40217 GCF_025654545.1 Shewanella sp. SM20
GCACAGTAAGCTCAATTTTGTATCACCGAGTGAGCGACATGCGATGCAAGATAAAGCGATTTTATCTAAGCGTAAGGAGGTACTAGAAGAAGCAAGATCAAGAAACCCTAAACGCTGGCCAAACGGTATAAGGAACTGTGACGTTATCGGTGAGGTAGTGTTGAACCCAGAAAAAGAGTCTGAAACTGAAACAAGAAATGCAGCTTAAAATTTAAGTAAAGAGTGCCAACTACCTTGAAAAACACCGACTCTGTAAATTTAACAATGGGTGGCTCGTTAAATTTACTCAGAGGAAAACAAAAAAAGATCTAATTAAAAGGGTTACATTTTAAGCTCAATTGACTTACGTTATCTTTATTTTCTCAATGTAGAAAATTGAAACAGATTATAAAGAAGCATTTAATTCGCATTAAATTAGTTTGACTCAATGTGGAAATAGCAGTTTTATTGTATTATCAACTCCTAAACTCTGCCAAAATGTATTGGATAAGGGACTACAGTGCAAATAGATGTTAAAGGTAAAGTTCAAAATCTCAAATTATCACCTAGTGATCGTCTTGTTCCTTTATTTGAGGCTATTGTTAACTCAATTCAAGCAACTAGAAAAGGTGATAAAGCTGAACTAACCATTACAGCTTTTCGTCAAACGACTCAGGAAGTTTTGAACGAAGATGACCGTAAATTTCAACAGATAGAATCTTTTGAAATTGTTGATTATGGTGAAGGATTTAACCATGATAATTATCAATCATTTAAGACGGCTGAATCTACCTACAAATCTAGTTTAGGTTGTAAGGGAGTTGGTCGCTTCACATGGCTTAAAGCTTTTGAAACTGTAGAGGTCGAAAGTGTCTATCTCGATAATCAAGAAAAGAAAAAACTAACCTTTGGCTTCTCCGTTGATGATGTTGATTTTGAAAGTGAAAAATTAATAAGCGCTGAACAATCAGAGAGAGTAAGAACTAAAGTTTCTCTTAAAGAAATTCAAGATCCCTATCGCACCAGATTACCTAAAAACCTTGATAATATAGCCTCAGAAATCATAGAGCACAGCCTTATCTACTTCCTAGAAGGCAAAATAAAATCATTCAAATTACTAGGTGATTGTGGTGAAAGCATTGATCTACTAGTTGTTTTTGAAACGACCTATTCACATGAAATTGAACAAAAAGAGTTTTCAATTGGCTCTAACCAATTTAAAGCCCATTTTTTCAAAAACTATAAGATCACTAAACAGAAAAATCACAATGTTTTCCTCTGTGCAGATTCTCGCTCTGTAAGAGGTTATACACTAAAAGAATACGAAGAAAATGTACCTCCTATTTTTGAAGATATTAATGGTTTAAAATTTAATTACTCAATTTATGTTACTTCTTCTTATCTTGATCAATATGTTAACCAAGAACGAACGGGATTTAGAATTGCTGAAAAAGTTGACCTATGTGATGAAGATGCGGATTCACCTGCAATCAACACGATTATTATAGAGTTAATGCTTTATGGGAGAACAGTATTTGAACCATTCCTAGAACCAATGTATGCAAAGCATAAAGAGATGATTGAACGATATGTTAATCACGCTGGTTATGAGTATCGACACATTATTAAGAACCGTCCACTATGGTTAAATACAATCCCTTTTGATTTGTCTGACGAGAAACTTGACATTGAGCTACACAAGCTTAATCGAAACTATGAGCTTGAATTAAAGCAAGAAGCCCAACGACTGAAAGACGAATTAAAGCATAGTAAAGTTAAAGATTACCCTGCTTATAAAGAGTCTTTGCAAAAGTACACCGAAGATCTAAACGAGATTGGAAAATCAAACCTTGCTAAATATATCGTCCATAGAAAAGCTGTGATCGATGCTTTAGAGTTCAGCTTAGAGTTACAAGATAGTGACAAGTATGCACTAGAAGATACTGTTCATGACATTATTATGGCAATTCGCTCTACCAGCGATGATGTGCAAGAACATAACCTTTGGTTGATTGATGAACGTATGGCTTACCATAAACATCTTGCATCAGATAAATCATTCAAATCTGTAACTGATATTGACTCTAAAGAACGTCCTGACTTATTAGTTTTTAATAATCCTGTTGTATACGGTGATGATAAGCGAGAGACATCTACGGCTATCATTGTCGAGTTTAAACGTCCAATGCGTGATAACTATAACGGTTCGGACAATCCTATTGATCAGGTTACTGGATATGTGCTTAAACTAAGAAAGCCAGATCAGATTATGGATGAGCGGGGGCGAGAAATCCACTTGAATAAGAGGATACCAATATATTGTTATGTAATTTGCGATTTAACTTCTTCAATACGTGACATTCTTGAGATGAGAAATTATAAACCCCTTCTAGATAATCAAGGCTATATTTTCTACAATGATAATCTCAATACCGTAATTGAAGTTATCTCATTTGATAAACTATTACGTGATGCGAAAAAAAGAAATTCAGTCTTATTTAAAAAATTAAATTTAGAGTGATGACGAAAAAGCAGTTATGTGCTGAGACTAACAAGTCACTGTATTATTAATAGAGCGTGTCACTGGAATGACAGCGCTTAATCACTACGACCTCCAACAGATAGATCAGCAGCGGAGCTCTGCCCCAAACCCCTTCTCGATGAGAATAACTTTAGGTAGCGGCGGATCGCGGTTAGAATACTCTCCCTGTTTTTCTTGGTTACTTTTTCGGAAACAATAATGTCCCATTCAGCGCTTAATTCTTTTGATGATTTTTACCAGCTTTTGGCTGACAGCTTGGCGAAGAATAGTCTGATCAAACTATTGTTGAGTAAGTACCGAGGGGCAGATAAAAGCTTGCAGCGCATTACGATTCGGCCGATCAGTTTGCAAAATGAGCCTGTGCTGTCGTTTGTGTATCAACACCAGACGAATCACATCACTAAAAACCTGAGTTATGACGAAGGGTTAGCTAGCATAAAACTGTTACTCGGTAGCGATTTTAAGAGTGCCCACTTAGCCACGGCGCAGGCAGAAGTTCAGCTTGAGATCAGCAAAAAAGGCAAAGTCCAAATCAGTACACATAACGTTAAACAAACCGTCGCAGCGCCGTTAGAACATGACCGTGAGAAAAAGCGTTTTGTGGATATCGAACGTCCCTTCCTGACCAAGCTAGGGGTGACGGACAGCCAACATAATCTTATCCCTGCGATGTCGCGTAAATGGAAACAAATCAATAAGTTTATTGAGGTTTTCAGCCAAGCACTCGAAGCCTCCCCCCACAAGAATGACCAACCGATCAATGTGGTCGATTTTGGGTCTGGTAAAGGTTATCTCACCTTTGCAATCCATGATTACCTGCGCCATAGCCTACACAATGATGCGCAGGTCACTGGGGTAGAATTACGCCAAGCCTTGGCCGATTTATGTAATGAAACGGCGGCGACGCTGGATCATCAAGGATTGTCGTTTGTCTGCGGCGATGTGAGAACCCATGCGCCTAAGCAAACCGATGTGATGATCGCCCTGCATGCCTGCGATATCGCCACTGACTATGCGATTCATTATGGTATTCGCGCCAATGCCGACATCATCATGTGTTCGCCTTGCTGCCATAAACAAATTCGCCCGCAGATGCACAGCCCAGAGTTGTTCAAACCTATGCTGCAATATGGAGTGCACATGGGCCAACAGGCTGAAATGGTGACGGATTCATTACGTGCGCTATTTTTGGAAGCCAATGGTTATGCGACTAAGGTGTTTGAATTTATCAGCCTAGAACATACCAATAAGAATAAGATGATTTTGGCCGTCAAAAAGCCACAACATAATCAGAAAGACAGCGCCGCAATCCTCGCGCAAATATCTGACATTAAAGCCTATTACGGGATCAAGGAACATTGCTTAGAAACCTTGCTCGCGCAAACCCAAGCCGATTAACGGCCGGCGGTTTACTGGCAAAGCATTAGAACTTTGCACTCATCACAACTCCGTTGAAATTGAGGCAATCTTTAATTCTTTGCTGCTGAACCGCACTAAGGGTGTCGATATCGTGGAAGGCAAACTCTGAATGTTCGTGGCTTAAGTGGATTGGCAGAGACTCGTCTTCTGCCACATTTTTTGCCACATCAGGCCCATCAGGCAATAGCAGTTCACAACGAAAAATAAAGGCTTGGGATTGATAGGCGCTGTGATAATACACGCCACTCAAATAGTTAACCTGCACACTTAAGCCTAATTCCTCTTGGCATTCGCGCACTAAGGCCTCGTGAATCGTTTCACCAGGCTCGAGTGCGCCGCCGGGCAAGCCCCAAGCAAAGTTACCGTAATTGGCCTTAAGCAACAGCACTTGTCCCTGCATATTAGTGATCACCGCGTGGCTGCTCAGTCTAAAGGTATCGTTAAAGGCCACTCAGTTATCCTTGCATTTATGTTCGGTACGTATTTGAGATATCAAACAAAATCACTTCGCCGCAAAGGTATTACAACTGGCGAGATTACCCGAATCAAACCCTGTCTTAAACCATTTCACCCGCTGCGCCGAACTACCGTGGGTAAAAGCATCGGGCTGTACGGCGCGACCCGCCATCTGTTGCAGACGATCGTCACCCACAGCACTGGCGGCGGCAATGCCTTCCGCTAAATCGCCCGCTTCAAGTAAATTAAGTTGTTGATTGGCATAATGCCCCCAAATCCCCGCGTAACAATCTGCCTGTAATTCAAGCGCGACACTCAATTGATTAGCCTGCACTTTACTGCCAGATTGCTGGGCTTGGCGCACCTTAGTGCTAGTGCCAAGCAAGTTTTGCACATGGTGGCCTACCTCGTGGGCAATCACATAGGCAAAGGCAAAATCGCCGGGCGCGCCTAAGGTTTTAAGCTCATCGAGAAAGCTAAGGTCGATATATACTTTGCTATCGGCAGGGCAATAGAAAGGCCCAGACTGCGCCTGTCCCATACCGCAGCCAGTGGAGGTCATATTGCGATAAAGCACTAACTTAGGCTCTCGATATTGCCCCTTGAGCAACTGGCCCCAAACGGTTTCTGTGGTACCTAAAATGGCTGCCACAAACTGGGCATTTTCATCCTGTACCGCTGTTGTTGAACTAGATTGAGCTTGGCTAAGATTAGCTTGAGCGCTCGGGTCGAGTGACAGACCACCGGTAACATACTGAAAAGCAATATAAATGCCGCCGATGAGCAACACCACGCGGCCAAGTTTAGTTCTCAGCAAAAAGGGCAAGAACCTGAGTAACAAGGCACTCGGCACACCCACAGATGCCATTTGCTGGCCGCGTCTGTCTTCGATATTGGAGCTTCTGTCAGTGTCACGCCAGCGCATCGCATTCCTTCACTCTGTAGTTAAAACTTTCATTAAACCGCTATTAAAGTCGCTTAGATGCACAACTCTGATTTCGTATTTGCACTCTAGCGCCTAGTGCTTAAGAGTCTAGTGATTATTTCGCTTGTGTATCGCTTGTGGGCGCGTCTTTCAGTGAACGTAAAAACAATCCTAAACCACCAAAGGCCAAAACGAGGATCACGATAAGTTCAAAGGCCGACATAGATTTAAAGTGGAATTGAATCGAGCTGATAACCCCTACAATCAAGGCCGTTAGCGAACCTAAACTCAGCAGCCAAGCTAACTTACTCTTAGCGTCAAAAAACACCATCACAATGCCGATAATAAACGGTAGCATCACCATGCCAGTGGTGATCGACATGCCTTGCCCAAAGGCATTCACTCGATATAAGCCATAGCCCAGTCCAAAACTAGAGCTCACTTGTATTGCATTGAACAATAAATAAAATCCGCCACACATCATGGCAAGACCCATAAAAAATTGTCCCGTCCCGCCCTGTGTTCCGCCCGCACCTTTCATAGATATCCTTTCTAAATTAACGATTTTTGAGTGGCTTGTTCTATGGCCGTTTTCAGCCGTTGTTTTTCTTCCGCTGCTTTTGCCTTTTGGTACTCGTCGAGATTTTTATCCGCCTCGGCGACACAGCGCTGTTTATCTCGCATGGGCTCATAGGGATCGACATCAGTTCTGGCAGAACACGCTAATTCGGCGCAAGCAGATGTCAGCACAGTAAAGAACAAGAGCAGCATAATCAAAGGGAATTTCACCATCAAGCACGCCTCAGTGAATGACCCAAATAACACACCTCATTCATAGGTAACGCCCATATTGCCAATCACACATTTTTGCTAAGTGATATCAAGCTTATTCAGGCCCCATGTTGACATAAATTACGCTAAGGCCAACACTCAATGATGAATTTTTATACGCATGAACGACGACACTAAAGTGGATTAAATACACAGTGGCTAAAATAAGGATGCTGCAACGATTCCAATATAAGCCCTACCGTTAACATTAAGGAATGCCTTTGAATACGCTATTAATAGGAAAAGGTGAACAACAGGTTCACTTAAATCTTAAGTATGCCAATCGCCATGGGTTAATTGCCGGTGCCACTGGGACAGGCAAAACCGTGTCGCTAATGAGCCTAGCCGAAGGTTTTTCGCGCCAAGGCGTGCCGGTTTTCATCACGGATGTTAAAGGTGATATCTCGGGTCTAGCTATGGCCGGCACTCCAAGTGAAAAGCTATTACAAAGGGCAACTCAAATTGGCATTGAGGATTATCACAACGAAGCCAACCCTGTGGTGTTATGGGATTTAGCGGGCGTTCAAGGCCACCCGCTGCGTACCACCATCAGCGAAATGGGCCCAACCTTACTCGGCCGAATTTTAGAATTGAATGACACCCAGAGCGGTATTTTAGACATAGTCTTTCAGCTAGCGGACGACCAAGGGTTATTACTGCTCGACTTAGATGATCTGCGGGCCATGCTGGCCTTAGTTGCCGAGGAACGCAAAGAAATCTCCGCCAAATATGGTTTAATCAGCGCCCAATCCCTCGCAGCAATTCAACGCTCGGTACTAGGATTAGAGCGCGATGGTGGCAAAGACTTTTTTGGTGAACCCGCGTTACAGCTTGAAGATTTAATGCGCACTAATTTGCAAGGACGCGGCATTATCAATTTATTAGCAGCAAACAAACTGATTTTAACACCCCGTTTATATTCAAGTTTTTTACTCTGGCTACTCTCAGAATTATTTGAGAATCTGCCCGAAGTCGGCGATCCCGAAAAACCTAAGTTAGTGTTTTTTATCGATGAGGCGCATTTACTCTTTGAGGGTTGCCCACCGAGTCTATTAAAACGCGTCGAACAGATCATGCGCCTAATTCGCTCAAAAGGCGTAGGCGTTTATTTTTGCTCGCAATTTCCTGATGATGTCCCAAGCGAAATTCTCGGACAATTAGGTAATCGTATTCAACATGCCCTGCGAGCTTACACGCCAAGGGATCAAAAGGCCGTTAAAACCGCCGCCGAAACCTTTGTGCCTAACCCCAAACTGGTTGTTAGCGACGTCATATCCCAGCTCGCTGTAGGTGAAGCCTTAGTGTCTATGTTAGCCGACAAAGGCGTGCCAACTATGGTCGAGCGCGCGCTCATCGCACCGCCACGTTGCCGCATGGGACCCGCCACAAGTGAGGAGTTACAACAAGTCCGTGTCCAGAGCCCGATTGGAGGTAAATACGATCAGTTAATCAACCGCGAATCGGCCTACGAACGCCTTAACCAAAGACGAGTTGGTAACGCCACCAGCGACACCACAACCACAGCAAGTGATGCTCAAACGAGCCAAAAAGCCGAAGAACAAAGTTGGTTCAGTGAACTCATTTTTGGCAATAAGCGCCGCCAAGGGTTAGCTGAAACCTTGTCAAAACAAGCGGCACGCACGGTTGGAAGCCAATTAGGTAAACAAATTTTGCGCGGTATATTAGGTGGCATGTTAGGTAAATCGAGCCGACGTTAGGCATATGGTACTTAGTTAAGCCTCCAATTAGGGCCCACTAAAACCACAAACAATGACGAAAATAGAGGTACTGTGTCCTTGTTCGCATATTTCTTATACAGGTTAACGCTAGCATTAGCATTAATTATTCTAAGTGATAGATGGATCATGGTACGGAATTCGGTGATAAGATTATTTTGCTGTAATCGCTCATTGAGGCAAATAAATTCACAGATAATTATCAATGATTTTAGATATTTGTAATTTAAAATGTTGTAATTCGAGATAAAAATTTCGCTTCAATCAGGACGTCATGGAATAGGTTCAATTAAGTACGGCTTACATGATTAGCCTGATGAATAACCAAAGAGTACATGGAGTTTTATATGAGTAAAGAGCAAAAAAACCGTAAAGAATCGAAGAAACAACCGCTGATGTCTCCTAAAGAGAAAAGAGCAGCAAAACATGCGAAAAACGCAACTAAAGGTTTCTTAGATAACACTAAATAGTGTCTTGTTATTAGGAGGTTTGTCCTCTAATAACACAAATAGGGTTAACTTAGGTTAGCCCTTTTTATTGCCCGCTTCATTGAACCAACCAAGTTTTACCTCACAATACAACCTTGCTCAAAACAGTCTCAGATCTCAGTTTTGTGATACAAAAGTAGCAGCTATCGACTATAGCCTAATTGACCTTTTCCAGGTTTTATGTAGTTATATTGAGCTGATTACGGTATTTACCACTCGAAAGACCCTACATAACACTATAAAAAATAAGGATATTTCATAATGAAAATAAAAAAACGTTTTGTCGCCGTCGGCGCAGCAGTGACTCTCACACTCAGTGCTGCCGCTATGGCTGCTGCCCCCGCCTTTATCAACATTCTCACAGGCGGCACCAGTGGTGTGTATTACCCTATTGGCGTTGCGCTGTCGCAACTCTACGGCACAGGAATCGAAGGTTCTAAAACCTCAGTTCAAGCAACTAAAGCCTCAGTAGAAAACCTCAATTTATTGCAAGCGGGTCGTGGTGAATTAGCGTTCGCTTTAGGTGATTCAGTCGCAGCAGCATATCAAGGTGATATTGATGCAGGCTTTAAAACGCCGCTGGATAAAATCCGAGTACTTGCCTCGGCTTATCCTAACTACATTCAAATCGTCGCCAATAAAGAGTCTGGCATTAAAACCTTGGCTGATTTAAAAGGAAAACGTATCTCAGTGGGTGCCCCTAAATCAGGGACAGAACTCAATGCCAGATCGATTTTCAAGGCTGCTGGACTAAGTTATGAAGACATGGGGAAAGTCGAGTTTTTACCCTATGCCGAATCCGTTGAGCTAATCAAAAATCGTCAATTAGACGCCACTTTACAATCTTCCGGTCTCGGCATGGCAGCTATCCGTGACTTAGCTGCGACTATGGCAATCAACTTTGTTGAAATTCCAGAAGATGTGATCGCTAAGATTAACAATCCCGCCTATCAACATGGCGTGATCCCAGCATCCACCTATGAAGGCCAAACCACCGACGTTTCTACCGTCGCCATTCAAAATTTACTGGTGACTCAAAGCGGTGTATCGGATGATTTAGCCTATCAGATGACAAAACTCATGTTCGAGCACTTAGACCGACTCGGTAACGCGCACTCCGCCGCGAAGACCATCAGCGTAGATAAAGCGACGAAAAATCTGCCAATACCACTGCATCCAGGTGCAGAACGTTATTACAAAGAAGTTGGTGCACTCTAAGTTTTACTGATATCTGTGCATCCTATTCCAAACTAAGCAATTGAGATGCCGTTAAATAACGGCATCTCGTTTATATCATCTCTGTAGTCTAATGCTGTGAGGCATAATATGAGTGATCCCCAACAAGGTCTCAGCGCCAATACTGGCGATTGGCCCAAGGCTCTATTTTATACAGCCTTAATTTTTTCTATTTTTCAAATCATCACTGCCGCTTTTCATCCCGTCTCGACTCAAGTACTGCGTGCCACCCATGTGGGCTTTTTACTGTTAGTGGTTTTTTTAAGTTATCCCGCTAGAGGAAAATCTCAGCCTTGGCAGCCACTCGCTTGGCTACTCGGTCTAGCTGGCATGGCCACAGCAGCTTATCAGTGGTATTTCGAAGCCGACTTAATTCAACGTTCAGGCGATCTGACCGATGCGGATATAGTGATAGGTATCACTTTGATCGTATTAGTGTTTGAAGCAGCGCGCCGAGTCATGGGCTGGGCGCTACCTATCATCTGTAGCATCTTTTTGATGTATGGCTTATTTGGCCAATATTTACCCGGTGACTTAATGCACCGCGGCTATGGATTCGATCAGATCATCAATCAATTAGCCTTCGGTACCGAAGGGCTATACGGCACACCAACCTATGTGTCGGCGACATATATATTCCTGTTTATTCTCTTCGGCTCCTTTTTAGAACAAGCCGGAATGATCCGTTTATTTACCGACTTTGCCATGGGATTATTTGGCCACAAGCTCGGCGGTCCAGCAAAAGTTGCGGTAGTGTCATCGGCATTGATGGGGACGATTACAGGATCAGGTGTTGCCAACGTGGTCACAACGGGCCAATTTACCATTCCACTCATGAAACGATTCGGTTATCGGCCAGCCTTCGCCGGCGGGGTAGAGGCAACATCGAGTATGGGCAGCCAAATCATGCCGCCGATCATGGGCGCGGTGGCCTTTATCATGGCCGAAACCATTAACGTCCCCTTTATCGAGATAGCCAAAGCGGCATTGATCCCTGCGCTACTTTATTTCTGCTCCGTATTTTGGATGGTGCATTTAGAAGCCAAACGCGCCAATCTCTGTGGCCTGCCTAAAGATCAGTGCCCTAATCCATGGGCGGCAATTAAAGAGCGTTGGTATCTCCTTATCCCCTTGTTTATTTTAGTCTACTTGCTTTTTTCAGGCAGAACGCCGCTGTTCTCAGGCATGGTAGGACTCGCCCTCACATCGATAGTGATTTTAGGCTCAGCCATAGTACTGCGACTTTCCTCAATGGCGATGCGGATTGCCTTTTGGATTGCCCTTGGCATCCTATGCGCTGGCTTCTTCCAACTCGGGATCGGGGTCGTATTTGGGGTTATCGCCTTATTAGTCGCCATTTGTTGGTTTATTAAAGGTGGCAGAGATACTCTCACCATCTGCTTGCATGCACTGGTAGAAGGCGCCCGTCATGCCGTGCCTGTGGGTATCGCCTGCGCTTTAGTCGGTGTGATTATCGGCATAGTGTCACTGACAGGAATTGCCTCGACCTTCGCGAGCTATATTCTTGCCGTTGGCCAAGATAACTTGTTCTTATCACTCGTGTTAACTATGGTCACTTGCCTAGTGCTCGGCATGGGGATCCCCACAATCCCTAACTACATTATTACTAGCTCGATTGCAGCTCCCGCATTACTCGACCTCGGTGTGCCACTGATTGTGTCGCATATGTTTGTATTTTATTTCGGCATCATGGCCGATCTCACGCCTCCCGTTGCCTTAGCCTGTTTTGCCGCAGCGCCAATCGCGAAGGAATCTGGTCTTAAGATCAGCCTTTGGGCAATCCGTATCGCCATTGCAGGTTTTGTGATCCCCTTTATGGCGGTTTACGATCCCGCTTTGATGCTTCAAGGTGATAGCTGGTTAGCTACAGGGTTTGTCTTGCTAAAAGCGACTGTGGGTATTGGTATTTGGGGCGTCATCTTTACCGGATATCTATTACAAAAACTCTACTGGTGGGAACGCGTTATCGGCTTCCTTGCAGGTGCTAGCTTAATTCTTGCTACGCCGTTGAGTGATGAAATTGGCTTTGGGCTCGCGCTGCTATTTATCGTGCAACACAGCTGGCGAGCACGCAAACTCAAACGTCTCGCAGAGCAAGGATAAGCTCTTGAGATTATTGGTTGTTAACCAGCCATTGAAGGTAAACAGATGCTAGGCCTGTGTTTAGGCCTAGCGGGCACGCTGTGGGCCCAAGTGCCCACAGACAACTTCACCTTGGCATGGAACCACAGCATAGAAA
This sequence comes from Shewanella sp. SM20, assembly GCF_025654545.1. Taxonomy (NCBI): domain Bacteria; kingdom Pseudomonadati; phylum Pseudomonadota; class Gammaproteobacteria; order Alteromonadales; family Shewanellaceae; genus Shewanella; species Shewanella sp. SM20. The sequence continues at coordinate 11,873 of NZ_JAKKRK010000048.1, forward strand.
AAATTCGCTGGGAGGAAGACTATAACGTCATGCCACAAGGATTAGTGTTGGTCGAAGCAAGAGTGAAAGGTACGGGTGCAGGAATGGAAATCCCAGATGATGCTTATTTTAAAAATGGCAGCTGGCATTATCAGCCCAAGCTGCCCATTTTGCCTGTGTTGCGCTTAGGTCGCACGCCCGAAGCAGGGGATTTTGAACTTTGCTTCACTCCAATCTCAGGAAAATTGCAATGCCAAGCCATGAGTCATTGGATTGGCGTACCCAACAAACAAACAGCCGCGGTTGAACTTTGGGGTTGCAACTCTTTACCTTAAGCGCGTTTATCCATATATTTACGCTCAATTTCTATTAGGCGCTGATTAAAATCCTCAAGGTGTGCAAACATTTCGGCCTCAGCTTTCGCCCCATCTTTTGCGATAACCGCTTCGACAATGACATCATGCAAGCCTAAAGGATGAATTTCATCAGTCGGTGGCTGAAACTTAGTCGTTTGATTACTTAATAAAACCAACAAGGATTTTACGATCGCTTCTAAAAAGCGATTTCCAGACATTTCAGCGAGCAAATAATGTACTTGAGATCGCAATATGACAGTTTCGGGATAAGCCAATGAGTCACTTTCATGACTATTCGCCTCTTGCAAAGCTTTAGCTTGCTCTGGAGTGCAATTTTTAGCAGCCATTCTAGCCACTTGCGGCTCAATCAGCATGCGTGCTTGACACAGTTCAGGAAGGGAAAGTTTCCCCATTAGAAATAAATCTTGGCAAGCATCACTTAAACGTTCAAAGGTTAAGTGCTTAACAAATGCGCCACCTGTTGCACCTTGGCGAATCTCCACTAATCCACCCGCTTCGAGGCTTTTGATCGCCTCTCTCACCACAGTGCGGCTAACTTGAAATAATTCTATTAATTCGCGCTCAGAGGGTAATTTATCGCCAGCCTTATATTCGCCATCTAAAATAGCATTTTTCAGTTGCTGACCGACTTCACTCGATGCTCTTATCTGCTTAATTGGCTTGAAGATATGCACTTGATTATCCCAAATATGCTTAGTGTCGCCATACTAGCATAAAACCGCATTAACGCAGAAAAAGTACTCTCATCTTTCCTACATTAGTGATTAAAAAACATTCATCTTTGTTGATCCAAGTAACATCTGTGCGAATTTCGTAACTAGTTTCTCATATTCATCCTAACTTCGTTGTCGACATTAGTCATACGTCATACATTTAACCTAATAATGTTAAACATAATTTCTTTAACTAGCTCAGACAATTCTGATCAGGGCTTACTAATAATAGGGAAGATGATGATGAAAAAATCTTATTTATCTTTGCTTGTGCTATCTACGCTAGCGATTCCAGCTACAGCAGATACCAGCATTGATCAAATGTTTAGCCAAGGTACGTTAAAAGGGGAATTACGCTTATTCGATTTTACCCGTGACTTTGATAATACGACGAACACTAAACACGATACGTCATTTGGCGGACTGTTTTATTACAATACCGCAAAAGTGAATGGCCTCAGTTTTGGGACCAGCTTCGCATCTGCAAATCCCATTTGGACCAATGATTCAGATGATGTCTACGGCCTAGTTGCTCGCGATGCCGCTGGCGACCATGACAACGTCAACCGTTTACAGGAGTATTTTGTCCAAGGTAATTGGTGGGATACTCAATTCAAATTAGGTGCACAAGAACTGCGCACACCAATGATGAATCCCCATGACATTCGTGCAATCCCACGAACTTTTCGCGGCTTTTCAGCAGAAAATAAGAGTGTTGACAATCTAACGTTATCAGCACTCTATATTACAGATTCCATGGGGTGGTCTGATAATAGCTTCGTATCCGTAAAAGAGGCGGTACAAAGCGAATTAGCAAGAGCGGGTATTGTGGCAGATGTTGCCGATAACCCAGTTTATGCCCTAGGTGCTAAATATCAATTGCCCTTTAAAACAGTCCAAACTGAAGCCCATCTTTGGCACTACAGCATGGAAGATGTTTTCAATCAAACCTATGCCAAAGTGAAATTAGCCGCTGATGTTGGTCCAACGAATTTGTACTTAACACCTTCCTATTTAACTCAACAGGCAATAGGTGATGAAACCGGCGGCCCACTCGATACCTATCAATATGGCTTCCATCTAGGCGCCAAATTGGCGGGGGCAGATCTCACTTATATGTACGCCAAAACCGGGGATGACACAGTGCTGACCCCATGGGGCGATGAAAAAGTGGTCATTCAACAGGTATATCAATCTGCACGGGCGAATGAAGAGGTCAACGCGTTAAAGCTGGCCTATGACTTTGAAAAATTAGGGGCGAGTGGATTAGAAGCCTATGCCTTTTATGGGCAGTACGATGTGCCAGAGGGGACTGCGTCAGATTTTAATGAAACTAACTTTTCAATCGCCTATAAATTTTCAGGCATGTTATCAGGCCTAGGTCTTAAGGCGCGTTATGCCATGGTCGATTTTGATCAAGCTGAAGATCTTGACGATCTCCGTTTATATGTCACTTATAAATTTGTTTTAGGTAAATAGTCACAAATACAACTCCCCTGCACCAAACTTAATGCGGGTGTATCACGCCTTGTTGGATACACCCGGTTTTTACACTGCAAAATGCTCAATCCATTTAAATGTTGCGGTGAATGCGTTGACTTAATTATTGAGATCAAAAATGGAAAAATAATTTCTTAATTATTCCAGCCATGGCTATTTCATGTGTCTTATTTTATCGGATGCGGAAATAACGATGACTCTAACGCCTCATTACCACAATTAACTCCCGTAAACCTAGAACACTAAATATATGTAGTGAAATAGCTTAACAACACATATTTTATTTTGATCACTGTATTTAAGAAATACATCTTCCTCAAAAAATTCACTGCATTATTTAATAAAGAAAGTCCTACATTAGCTTGTTTCAAAAAGAATAATCATATTAACAGCTCAAAACTCCAGCATTTTGTGAAGCACTGCAAAGATGTAATTAATACCTCTTTTGGTTTATTGTCATATGTCATACATTTAAACGTATGTTGTTAATGAATGAGAATTTAATCACTTTCACACAACTGCACTTCTAGTTTTTAAAGCAAACAAATCACATGCGGTTATGGCCAGATCCATTGTCGTTGCTAACGATGTCATATCGACCTTAGCAATGAGGACCCAAGGAGTATCAAAATGAGTAAAGAGCATTCACAGAAACCGAAAGAAATCGATCAATACACTGCTAGCGTCCTGCAAAATGGTATATCTCGAAGAAGTTTCCTAACTCGAGCTGCAGTGGGAAGTGGTGGCTTAGCCTTTGCAAGTCTTGGTATTGCTTCAGCGAGTGCGGCACCACTTCAAGTTGGCACTGAATATGGCGAAATTGGCGGCGCAACGCTCAATTTTCTACCTAAGCCAAAACCTATTGCTGATAAAGATATTGCAACAACCCAAACCTTTGATGTTGTTGTCGTCGGTGCAGGAGCTTCTGGTGTGCCTGCGGCACTATCAGCCAGAGAAAGTGGTGCAACCGTTGCGTGTTTACAAAAGCAAGCCATCCCTGTCTCTCAAGGAAACACAGGTTCAGGAATTGACCTGAAAAACAGTGATAAATCAGCAATTGAAGCTTTAGTTAGCCGTTTAATGGCGGATAACGCGCACCGTTCACATCCCGGTCTTCTTAAGCAATGGGCTTACAATTCAGGTGAAGCTGTCACTTGGGTTATCGATAGAGTTAAACAAGGTGGCGGCCAGATTGTTGACCAAGGAACTAAAGTGCAGCACGGTATTCGCGGAATTGCTGATACTGATGACCGTTTAAATTTTATCACTTCTTTCTGCGGCCCTAAACCCTACACCACGGGTGATGCTATGCGCGCATTAGCTAAAACAGCAGAAAAAGCAGGCGTTAAGTTTTTCTTTAATACTCCTGCACAACAATTAATCCAGGATGAGTCAGGAAAAGTCATCGGCGTCATTGCTCAAACTCGTGATGGTAAGTACCACAAATACATGGCGAAGAAAGGTGTCATTCTGTCCTCTGGTGACTATCAAAATAACAAAGCCATGTGTGACTTCTTCATCCCCGAACTGAAAAACTTTGAACGTAAACAAATGGATCGTACCGGTGACGGTTTTGCTATGGCCTATTGGGCTGGCGGCGTTATTGAACCTGTTGGACATACCAAAATGTTGCACGACTTCGATGCCGGCCCGGCATCCATGTGTGACATGCCATTCTTAGCGGTAAACCGTAAAGGTGAGCGCTTTGTGAATGAGAAGGTTGAGATGTCTCTAATGAATAACTACTTGAAAGATGAGCAGAATGCGGGGCATTACTCACAAGTATTTGATTCTGACTATATGACGCAAGCGAAGGATTGGCCTGGCCACCTCTATTCTCCTGAAGAGCTTAAAGTTTACATGCCTGAAGTTCCTAGTGAGAAAACAGGAGTATTTCCCTCTTTGATCAACACCCATTCAGCTAACACATTAGAAGAATTGGCTGTGAAGTTAGAGTGCGATCCAAAAACCTTTGTTGCCAGCGTTAACCGTTATAACGAGCTGTGCAAAAAAGGTAAAGATGAGGACTTCGGTAAACCTAAAAGCAAAATGGTACCAGTGCTCAAACCACCGTTTTACGGTATTCACCGTCGTATGCGTATTTCGACTTTATGTTCAGGAATTCTCGTTAACGACAACCACCAAGTACTTGATGCCGATGGTAAGGAAATTCCAGGTTTATTCATTGTTGGTAACCTAGGAGCAGGTTTCTATGGTGGCGTTGACTACCCATTAACGGTATTTGGCTTGTCTTTAGGTCGCTGCTACACCTTCGGCTATTTAGCGGGCAAATATGTAGCAAAACTATAGAACACATAGTCATCAATAATGGATGCCTCACATTTTGGCATCCTGTGAAATGAATAATGGGATCAAACAATGAAAAACTTAACAATTATATTGGCTATTATTTTGGGTATTTTCGCTGGCAGCGCGTTCGCTAAAGAGAGTACTTTACTCGATCAAACTCATATGGCGAAAGGGCTTAAATGTGCAAGCTGCCATGGTGCAGAAGAACGACAAGCCGTCCCTATGCTCAAGTGTGTACAATGCCACAACACTAAGAAATTAGCGGAAAAAACGGCGGATGTAAAACCAACCAATCCCCATAAAAATCGCCACTTCGACACAGAAACTGATTGCAGTAAGTGCCACCATGTACACAAAAAATCTGAAAACTATTGTGTCAGTTGCCATCAACCATTTAATTTTGTAACTCCATAAGCTGATGACACTAAGCTTAAAAAGCTAAAAACAAAAAACCACCATTAAAGGTGGTTTTTTGTTCGAATAAGGCACTGTAATCAAATATAAATTAAGTATTACTAAGATCTGCAGGCTTGGATCATTATTCCGACGACTGATAAAAACAATATCCATGCTTTCCTTGGTGTTTCACGCGATACATGGCGGCATCAGCGCGATCACAACTCTCGGCAAAACTATCACCATAGCCAAATATATCAATACCGATACTCAGGCCTACCTCCACTTCACAACCTTCTAGCAGGAATTTATCTCGATAAACATCGAGCAAAGATTGTGCGAGTGCCCCTAAAGATTCACGATCAAATGACGGCAGTAATATCACAAACTCGTCACCCCCTAACCGTGCGATCTGCGCGAATTCACCTGCGTGAAATACCAAAGTATGCGCAACGTGCATCAACAGGCTGTCACCAAACTTATGGCCGTGACGGTCATTTAACGCTTTAAAACCATCAAGGTCGATAAAAAATAACGCACCGCGAATATCTGGTTGCGAAGATTCATCGAATACTTTGGCAATAGCTTGGCGATTCATTAAGTTGGTGAGTGGATCACTGTGGGCTAAGCGGGCTAAATCTATTTCGTAGCGCTTTTCTTGAGTAATATCGATATGGCTGCCCATCATTCGCAGTGGTGTTCCATCAGCTAAGCGCTCGACAATACGCCCACGATCGGACACCCAGGTTATGCTGCCATCTTTGTGTAGCATTCTGTGAACTGCTTGATAGTAATCGGCTTGACCATTCACATGATCTTCAAAGGCTTTTATCACCCATTCTTTATCTTCGGGGTGTAATTTACTTTTCCAGATATCAACATGGGCAGCAAACTCTTCAGGACTAAACCCGAGCATTTCGCCCCAGCGCATGTTAAATATGGTTAAATTTCCGCTTGGAATATGCTGTTCCCATAGACATAAACCATTACCATCGAGGGCCGCAAAGAGTTTTTCTTCGGCACGATAATTCAACGCTGCTAAATGAGCGTTTTCACTTTTTAGCTGAGCGATCTCAGCCTGAAGTTGCGCAATTAACTCTGCTGCAGTATCCGAAGCCACGACAAATCTCTTTCCTTTAAGTGGGAAAATTGAGTCCAGTGTAAATCACCCTATGCCGAAGCAACATAGCGAGGAGTGCAAAATGAGCCAGAATCATATTGGCTCAATTGAGCTTACACAGACTCTCGCAGTCCTGTCACGCTTAGTCGCGAGTCAGCACTTCGAGCAATTCGATCTCAAAGGTGAGATCAGAATTTGGTTTGATATGAGCACCCACTTGACGCTCGCCATAGGCTAAGTGAGCAGGGACTAACAACTTACGTTTGCCACCGACTTTCATCCCCATAATACCTTGATCCCAGCCTTTAATCACACGGCCAGTACCAATTACACATTGAAACGCCTGACCACGATCATAGGATGAATCGAATTGGGTACCATCCTGCAAAAATCCACGATATTGGGTGGTGATCAGTGCGCCTTTTACCGCTTCTTTTCCTTCGCCCACTTGCAGCTCGATTACTTCTAATTCAGTCATATCTTCATTCTCTTTTCTTGTTCGCACTTAGGGCGTGATATTCAACTTTGCGCAGGATTTTATCACCGAAGAGCGGGCTTGTCGGCGCAATCTAAACATTTCTGCAGCTTGGTTCACTGCTTAATCCTTAATAATAAGGTCATCATGGGCGATAACATCATCACTCGCCCTTTAAATTACTGTCGGTTAGCCCAATATATAAGTCGTATAAACGTTTTATTTTGGAGCTTTGCCATGATTATTGCCTGCCCCCATTGCGATACGTTAAACCGCGTTCCCGATGAGCGTTTAAACCAACAACCCACTTGCGGTAAATGTAAGCTCAGTGTCTTTACGGCTGCGCCAATTGAACTCAATAGCGCAAACTTTGCCAACCATGCTAATAAATCAGAGCTTCCCCTAGTCGTTGACTTTTGGGCCAGCTGGTGTGGGCCCTGTAAAAGTTTTGCGCCCATATTTTCTGCAGCAGCTAAGACATGGGAGCCTCAATTTCGCTTCGGTAAAATCAATACTGAAGAACAGCAAGCCCTCGCGGCTCAATTTAATATTCGATCTATTCCAACCTTAATGATTTTTAAACAAGGCCACATACTCGCCCAGCAAGCCGGAGCTTTGCCCTCCTCAGCGTTAAACCAATGGTTAAATGCCTATAAATAAGAGGATTGAGCTAAGATACAAACGCTCAGCCGAGCTAATTTGTAAAGGTAACGAAATTTGAAAAAAGCAATGTTCTTACTGGGCGCAGTGCTCTTGCTAGTGGTGACAGGATGGGGTTTACAACAACATCTCACAATTGATACTTGTATCGACAAGGGAGGGACTTGGAACGATGAAACTCAGCAATGCATTCGCCCATTCGAGCAAGGGATAGCCTTTACTCGCAGTGATCATAATTCTGCCGAGCCGCAGACAGCTTATGTTTATCTTTCAGAGAATTTACAGCAAGCAGAAGTGTTTTTTGCCATGACAGATAAGCCTATTATTTTACAAGCCGTTACTGTCACTGAAGGCGATACCGCTCCCGTATTATATAAAAATGACATTGAACAGATTGATATCATCAACGTAAAAGAAATCTTTTATCTACGTTATCAACATCAAGCAATTTATAGCGCAAATACTTTTAGTCGCAACTTAACCTCAAATTAAGTGCAAAACATAAGCATAGAGTAAGCTTCGAAACACTAAGCCTGACACTAAGCCCAAAAACTCGGTACGACGACTCTGCTAGGAAAAATGCGTATCCGCCCTATGCTCTTCATAAGGCGAATACTATTATAGCGGCAACGTTGAAACACAAAGTTGCCATGAACTATATCAGTATTAAATATCCCAGAAGGTATGGGCGATAATACCCAAGACTATCATACTGATAAAGTTGATGATCATACCCACTCGCACCATTTCCGATTGCTTGATATGGCCAGAACCATAAACAATAGCATTGGGCGGTGTCGCCACCGGCAGCATAAAGGCGCAAGAAGCTGCAATACCAATCAGCACAGATAACATCACAGGCGATATGCCTAATGCCTCAGCAATCGCAGCAAATACAGGCACTAATAGTGCAGCGCTGGCGGTGTTACTGGCAAATTCAGTCAACATCACCACAAAAGCAATCACAGCAAAGACGAACAACGACATGTGAGTGCTACCGAAAATATCTGTCATCCAGTGAGCTAAAAATACGCTGGTGCCAGTCGTTTTTAGTACTGCGCTCAGTGTTAAACCGCCACCAAACAATATGAGTACACCCCAATCTGTGGTCGATTCAATTTTCTTCCAGCCGACCAAGCCTAAACCCGAGAGTAAAACGACGGCACCTAAGGCGACTATGGTATCAAACTGAGTGATGCCACCTAATGCCTTGGCTAACGGCACACTGAAAATCCAGCAACATACGGTAGTCAGGAAGATAAGCAGAGTAAATTTCCCCTGAAATGTCAGCTTCTGAGCTTCAACATTCACATCGAATTTGGCAGAAAGATCAGGCTTAAAATACCAATACAAGGCAATCAACATCATAGGTAGCATGAGGATAACAGTTGGAATACCAAACTTCAGCCAATCACTAAAACTCAAGCCCACTTGAGCCGCAGCAATCGCATTCGGTGGGCTACCCACTAAAGTACCGATACCGCCGATGTTGGCCGAATAGGCAATCCCAAGCAGTAAAAACACATAAGTACTGTGGTATTTTTCGCGGTCGAGTTGCTGCAAAATCCCGAGTGCCAATGGCAACATCATCGCCGTGGTCGCGGTATTGCTGATCCACATCGATAGCAGCGCAGTTACTCCAAACAGCATCAAACAGGCAATACTGAGTTTACCCTTAGAGGCTAGCAGCAGCTTTTGCGCTATGAGGGTATCAATCTTTTGATGATGCAAGGCCGCAGCCAATACGAAACCACCAAAGAATAAGTAAATGATGGGATTAGCAAAGTTACTCATTGCCTCCTTGGTTTCAAACACCCCAAAGAATACGGCGAGTATAGGAACGAGAATCGCAGTGATACTGATGTGAATCGCTTCGGTCAGCCAAAGAATCGCGGCAAAGAACAAAATGGCCAGCCCAGTATTCACCCCTTGTTCGAAAGGTAAACCGTAATAAAGTGCAAATAACAGCACAATATCTGCCACTAGGATCAGCATTTTTTTCTTATCGAGCCCCTCGCTGACGGGAGCTTTATTAGGTGGAGCAGTACTTGAATCTGTTAAAGACATGGTTACAACCTTAATACCATTTTATTTTGACGCAAATTTAGGGCATAGATCACACTTGGCAAAGCGGTTTATTTTGTAATTTTATCACTTGGCAACAACATTTATTGCTGAGCTAGCACGCACAAATAGCCGATTAGCGACAATAATCACCAAATTCTGATCGACACCTTTGTTTTAAAATTTCAAACGGACAAAGATCGAACAAAACCTTGCCCACGTTGTAATTTTATTAATGTTTAAAACTGAGATATAGATCACGCCACACTTTCTACCAAGGTGATAATCAACTAATTAATCATACCTTCTGATCATTGGTAGGATTAGGTATTATTCCCCAAATTTGGCACAAAATTGAATGTGTGTAGCGCTAAATCAAATCTAGGTATCGTTGAATGTGCACTAAAATTGCGACGCAGTAAACAGCAAGCGACCAACACAAACGTATTGCAACAAGGCAACATAGAAAACCCAATATCTACATGAATCGTAAACACAAATATTATTCACCACCACAGTCAATCTAACTCACTTTACCCTGTCAGCGATCCAGCCTAAAGTCGCGACCGCAACCCCGCCCGCTGTATATTATTTGTCTGTTTTCGGAACCGCCCGTGGAAAAAATTACCTTAACTCAGTCGGCTCAAAAGCCCAGCCTTTTCGTTCCCGTAGCAGGGTTAAGTTTGTTTGCTTTGGCATCAGGCTACTTGATGAGCTTAATCCCACTGTCGCTCACTTTTTTCGAACTCAGCACCTCACTTGCTCCATTACTGGCCAGTATTTTTTATTTAGGTTTATTACTGGGGGCGCCTTGTATTGCTCCTGTTGTTGCCCGTATCGGCCACAGTAAAGCCTTTATCCTTTTTTTGAATATCCTTCTTTGCAGCGTTGTCGCTATGATATTAATCCCCAAAAGTGGAGTCTGGTTAGCCTCTCGACTTATAGCGGGATTTGCGGTTGCAGGAATTTTTGTGGTGGTTGAATCATGGCTATTAATGGCCGATACCCAAAAGCAACGCGCTAAGCGGCTTGGACTTTATATGACAGCGCTTTATGGAGGCACTGCCTTAGGACAATTAGCCATTGATTATTTAGGTACAAAGGGCAACCTACCTTACCTAGTGATCATGGGATTATTAGCCGCGGCAAGTTTACCCGCACTACTGATAAAACGTGGTCAACCTCAGGTAAGCGAACAACAATCAATGTCATTGTCTGCGCTAAAAAACCTAAGTCAGCCTGCCATTATGGGATGTTTAGTCTCTGGATTATTGCTTGGCCCTATCTATGGTTTACTTCCCATCTATGTGGCACTGGATATGGGGCTTGATCAGCAAACAGGACAATTTATGGCCCTCATCATTGTAGGTGGCATGCTGGTACAACCTTTAGTCAGTTATTTATCTCCTCGAGTTAACAAAAGTGGCTTGATAGTAAGCTTTTGCCTACTGGGTGTCGCAGCATTATTACTGCTCACTCAGCATTCAAATATGACGCTGATTATTGGATTTATCTTGCTTGGCGCCAGCGCTTTTGCCCTTTACCCGATTGCAATCAGCTTAGCTTGTGACGACTTGCCTGCTAGCCAAATTGTTTCAGCGACTCAAGTGATGCTACTGAGCTATTCGGTGGGGTCAGTAATAGGCCCATTAGTTGCCAGCAGTTTTGGCCAAACGGAGTTCGGCTTACTCATTTATTTAGGCATATGTTGTATTCTGAGCAGTATTTACATTTTTGCTCAATTACTTATTAACACTAAGCCAAGTTTTTCCTCGCCTTAACAAGTCCCATAAAATACATTGCACTGCGACTCAATAATCAGCCACTTAATGAACGATATGCTCATCGAGTGGCTCAAATAGAAAACATCTGCGGTCAAATCAATACAAAACGAACAGCAAAATGATCCACAAAGGTCATAACGTTAAAAATCAGTACGCTTAGTTTTAACATTCAGACAGGGCAGTTGCTTATCCTCCCTAAGTCGCGATAATGCAGCTTACTTAAACACCTGTGCTGACTGTTTTTCCTGAGATTTCACTATGCGCCTCGATAAATTCCTCTGTAAAAGCACAGATCTTGATCGCAAAGCCGCAAGTGTCGCCATTCTTAGCGGCTCAATCACAGTCAATGGCGCTATCGTGACAGACTGCGCAATGCAAGTGCATGAAAATAATACTGTCAGCCTTAATGGAAAGCCGCTAGCGCCACGCCCATCTCGCTATATCATGTTGCACAAACCTGCTAATACCTTGTGCTCAAATGTGGATGGTGCCTACCCTTCGCTATTTCATCTGCTCGATATCGAACGTGCATTTGACCTGCACATCGTTGGCCGCCTAGATGCTGATACCACAGGCTTAGTGCTACTGACTGACGATGGCCGCTGGTCGTTTAATATTATCTCGCCTCAATATCAGTGCGAAAAAGTCTATCGTGTCCAACTGCGAGATCCACTCGACAGCGAAGCGACTGCAGCCATAGCCGCAAAGTTTGCCGCAGGGCTAAATCTACAGGGCGAAACCGCCCTCACTCTGCCAGCAACACTGCAGCAAGTGGATGAAAAAACAGTGCTACTCACGCTCACCGAAGGCAAGTTTCATCAAGTCAAAAGGATGTTTGCCGCCGTGGGCAATAAAGTGGTTGCCCTACACAGGGCGCAAATTGGGGCAGTGGCTTTAGATATCGATGTAGGGAAATGGCGCAACTTAACCTTGGCGGAGATAAGCTCCTTCACATCCTAATTGATTAACAAGGCTGAAGCAGACAGGCCGCCTACGTTTATCGACGGTAAAAAAGCAAACAAATACTGATAGGTTTGCAAATCAATCCCATAAAAAATCCCAGTGTTAGCAACAACACTGGGATGTTTATTTGTTTGATACTGCTTAGCGGAATATGAATCGACTAAGAACAGCAATCGTTGCGGCGAACCCAGCTTCTTGGGATCTTCTCAAAAACCACTTTTGCCATGAGTAACGCCAGCACTATGCCAGAGGTTGCCACTAACCATTGGGGTAACATTTGGTGCTCTTCACCAATTTGTGGCATCACTACAAAACCAAAGGTATTAACCAGATAATTGACCAACATACCGGCCACTAAGGCCACGCCAATCACACCGCCAAGATAGCCCCACAGCGCACGTTTACCTAGCTCTTTAGCCACTATGCCTAAAGTCGCGATATTGGTTGCCGGACCTGCCATCATAAACACGAGTACAGCACCCGGTGACACTCCCGCCAGTAATAATCCAGCGGCAATCGGTGTCGATGCGGTCGCGCAAATATACATAGGCACAGAAACGAGCACCATCACTAGCATAGCCAGAATGCCATCGCCCCATTTAGCCAAAAAGTCAGCCGGCACATAGGTTTGTACCAGAGCTGCGAAAAATAAGCCCACCAGCAGCCACAGCGTAGTATCACGCACTAAATCCGTTGCCGCATATTTAAGGCCAATTCCGATACGACTGAGTACCGATTGCGACTTAAACTCAGTCGCCATATCTTGAGTAGACGCACAGCAGCTATCGCCTGCAGTGTTAGCACTAACCTGCTCAGCATCCTTAGCACTGCCACCACAGCAAGCGCCTTTTTTCACCACCACTATTTTTTCAGGCTCTGTGGTTTGGCTGCCACAACATGACCCCACGCTTTCTGCTTTAGCAGCGTTAACCTTGACCACAGAACCCATAGTTTGAGCAGATCCCATGGTTTGACCGCCAACAGCCATAACACTTGAAGGACCCGCCATTAAGCTCGGCGCCGCCATAGGCGTCATTTTGATCTTCGGCTTTGGCTCGGCTGCAGGTGCATCAACATTGTCATTACCACAGCAGGAAGACTTTACGGGCGTTATCGCAGGCCTAGTCGATGAGCAGCAGCTTTTAACCGCTTCGGCTTTTACCATCTCTGGCTGAGCCACTGATTTTGAGGCGCAGCAAGACGCCTCCCCCTCTAATGGCTTATCTGATTGAGTTTCTACCTTAACCACTGACTTGCCATCGTCATCATCACGGCCAACGAGTAAGCCCGCCACAATCGCACTGGTAATCGCTGCTATCGGTCTGACGATCGCCATAAAGGGGCCGAGTAACACGTAGGAAACGGCGATTGAATCGACGCCCGTTTCTGGCGTCGACACTAAAAAGGAAGTCGTTGCTGCTTTAGAGGCACCAGAACGGCGCAGTCCAACTGCTGCGGGAATAACGCCACAAGAACACAAAGGTAAAGGTGCGCCAAGCAGCGCCGCTTTCACTACGGTTTTAAAACCGTGACCACCTAGCTGCTTTTGCATCCACGCCATTGGCACGAATACTTTTAATAGCCCAGCTAAAATCAGGCCCAGTAATAACCAAGGCGCCGAGTCTAAAAACAGATCAATAAAATTCTTCAATAACATAATTAATTCCCTGACTCTTCATAAATGGCTTTGCCGTGATTATTCTGGTGCGTTTGGTACTGATTTACATTATGAGAGTGATGCTCAACGCGTACCCGCTCAGTGCTGGACTCCAACGCCTCTAAAATAGAGCAATGTTCGGCGCTACGTGGCCCACCACAGCAAGCATCAGACAAGCTTTGTAAACTCGCTTGAAAATGATTCAGCTCAGCAATTTTGGCCTGTACTTGAGCCAATTTACAATCAACCATGCCTTTTACATCGGCACAGACTCGGTTAGATTTATCGAGTTCAATTGACAGCAATTCACTGATTTCATTGAGGGTAAAACCCACAGCTTTCGCCCGTAAAATAAAGCGTAATCGCGCAGCATCGGCCTCGGTATATACTCGATAGCCAGACTCAGTACGGCTCGACGGCGCGAGTAGGCCGTGCTTCTCGTAGAATCTTAACGTGTCGGCTTTCACCTCACATAAATCCGCCAATTCACCAATACGATACATGTCTTCATCCTTTGCGAAATAGCCCACAACTCAGGGATCATTTCCAGCATACAACTCAATAATGCAAGTATAAACCTTGGAGCCTACTCCAAGGTCAAGAGGTAATTTTAACTTTACTGAAAGCCAAGACGGCAATGCCGCTTTGTTCTGATATGAATATTGTGAAATCACGCAGAAAAAACACCCGTAAATCGAGTTTTACGCTAGAATACGCGCGCTGTGACGAAGGGATAAAAAGTTAGCTAATAAAGTAAAAATAGGACCAAGGGACTTTTGGAAAGCAGTACAGCGTTAAGGCTGTTCTGTTTTCCGAAAGATCCTTGAAACTAAAATAACTGGACCCTGTACCCAAATGACTGCTGCAAATAATGCCAGACCCATTCGTCGCGCGCTGTTAAGCGTTTCAGATAAAACCGGAATTCTCGAGTTCGCCAAAGCACTTCACGCCCAAGGTGTGGAACTGTTATCAACTGGCGGCACCGCTCGCCTGTTAGCGGATAACGGCGTGCCTGTTATCGAAGTATCTGATTACACAGGACACCCTGAGATCATGGACGGTCGCGTTAAGACGCTGCACCCTAAAGTGCACGGCGGCATTTTAGCGCGCCGCGGTCTTGATGAAAGCGTGATGGCCGATAACAATATCAATGCCATCGATCTAGTTGCGGTTAACCTTTATCCCTTCGCTGAAACTGTGGCTAAAGCCGGTTGTACCTTAGAAGACGCTATCGAAAATATCGATATTGGCGGCCCAACTATGGTGCGCGCGGCGGCAAAAAACCACAAAGACGTTACCATAGTCGTTAATGCGGCCGATTACGATCGCGTACTTGCAGAAATGACGGCTAACAATGGCAGCACGACCCATGCGACGCGTTTCGACTTAGCGATTGCGGCCTTTGAGCACACTGCGGGTTACGATGGCATGATCGCCAACTACTTCGGTACTATGGTTCCTGCACACAGCACGGACGAATGCTTTGCTGATTCTAAGTTCCCACGCACGTTCAACACCCAATTAGTGAAGAAACAAGACTTACGCTATGGCGAAAACAGCCATCAAGCAGCGGCTTTCTATGTTGACACTAAAATTGATGAAGCTTCTGTGGCTACCGCGATTCAGTTGCAAGGCAAAGCCTTGTCTTACAACAATATTGCCGATACCGACGCCGCCCTTGAGTGCGTAAAAGAATTCTTGGAACCCGCCTGTGTTATCGTTAAACACGCTAACCCTTGTGGTGTGGCCTTAGGTAAAGACTTACTCGATGCCTATAACCGCGCTTATCAAACTGACCCAACCTCAGCCTTCGGTGGCATTATCGCCTTCAACGGCGAATTAGATGCTGCCACCGCAAGCGCTATCGTTGAGCGTCAATTCGTTGAAGTGATTATCGCCCCAAGCGTCAGCCAAGCGGCGCGCGATGTGGTTGCGAAAAAGACCAACGTGCGTTTATTGGAATGTGGTCAGTGGAACACTAAGACCCAAACCTTAGACTACAAACGTGTTAACGGCGGCTTACTAGTGCAAGATCGCGACCAAGGCATGGTCGGTTTAGAAGACATCAAAGTGGTTTCTAAACGTCAACCGACTGCAAGCGAACTGAAAGACTTAATGTTCTGCTGGAAAGTGGCGAAGTTCGTTAAATCTAACGCCATTGTTTATGCCAAAGACGGCATGACTATCGGTGTCGGCGCAGGCCAAATGAGCCGCGTTTACAGCGCTAAAATCGCTGGCATCAAGGCCGCCGATGAAGGCTTAGAAGTAGTGAACTCTGTAATGGCATCCGATGCTTTCTTCCCCTTCCGTGACGGTATCGATGCCGCAGCGGCTGCGGGCATTAGCTGCATCATCCAACCGGGTGGCTCAATGCGCGATGCTGAAATCATCGCAGCAGCAGACGAGCACGGCATGGCCATGGTGATGACAGGCATGCGCCACTTCCGTCATTGATAACAACTTAAATCAAACTTGGCCCTAGCGATTAGGGCCTTTTCCTTTGCGATGTGTGGGAGTTTTAACCATGAAAGTGTTAATCATTGGTGGCGGCGGCCGCGAACATGCCCTAGCTTGGAAAGCCGCTCAATCGGCTCAAGTTGATACCGTTTATGTAGCACCCGGTAATGCGGGCACAGCCCTAGAACCTAATGTTGAAAATCTGGCGATCAGCGCCACCGACATCCCTGCTCTGCTGGATTTTGCGAAAACCAATAAGATTGAACTGACCATAGTCGGCCCAGAAGCACCACTCGTTATCGGTGTCGTCGATGCCTTCAACTCCGCAGGTTTAGCGATTTTTGGCCCAACTAAGGCGGCAGCTCAGCTCGAAGGTTCAAAAGCCTTCACTAAGGACTTTTTAGCCCGCCACAATATTCCAACGGCGGGTTACAAAAACTGCACTGAGATCAGCGATGCCAAAGCTTTCGTGCGTGAATTAACGGCCACAACAGGTTATCCAGTGGTCATCAAAGCTGACGGTTTAGCCGCAGGTAAAGGCGTGATTATCGCGCAAGACCAAGCTGAAGCCGATGCCGCAATTGATGACATGCTCGCCGGTAACAAGTTTGGCGAAGCTGGTTCGCGCGTAGTGATTGAAGAGTTTCTCAAGGGCGAAGAAGCCAGCTTTATCGTGATGGTCGATGGCAAGAATATTCTACCAATGGCGACCAGCCAAGACCATAAAGCCCGTGATAACGGCGACTATGGTCCAAATACTGGCGGCATGGGCGCTTACTCGCCAGCACCTGTGGTGACTCAAGCGGTACACGATTGGACTGTGGCAAACGTGATTCGCCCAACGGTTGATGGCATGGCGGCAGAAGGCAATATCTACACAGGCTTTTTGTATGCTGGCTTGATGATATCACCCGATGGCAGTGCCAAAGTGCTCGAGTACAACTGCCGCTTCGGCGATCCAGAAACTCAGCCAATCATGATGCGGTTAAAGTCTGACTTAGTGGAACTCTGTTTAGCCGCCACCCGTGGCGAGTTAGATAAAGTGACCGCAGAATACGACGAGCGCGCAGCCGTGGGTGTGGTATTGGCTGCTGGCGGTTATCCAGATGAGTATCGCAAATTTGATGTGATCGAGGGTCTCAGCCTTGGCAATAACGACGGCAAAGTTTTCCATGCGGGCACTGAGATGAAAAACGGCCACGTCGTTACCAACGGCGGTCGCGTATTGTGTGCGACGGCATTGGGTAACACAGTCACCGAAGCGCAAAAAGCCGCCTATAAATTGGTTGATGAAATCCACTGGGATGATGTGTATTTCCGTACCGATATTGGTTATCGCGCAATCGCACGTGAACAGCAAGATTAATTAATATCTCTATTAAAAAACCGGCAAGAAGCCGGTTTTTTTGTGCCTGTTTTTTGACAAACGTCAAATATAACATCATGATTTAAAATAAAATTATGTAATTAATTCTATTGAAAATAGGAGCAACAAGATACAATGTCAACCAAATGTTAAATACACCAAGTTCAAGGACTCCCCATGAGTATTAGACTACTTTATGCCTCCATTGCCATACTGCTTAGCGGATGCGGTGGCGGCTCAGAAGATGCTGGCACGACAACACCACCCACTCAGCCGCCAGTCCAACCTCCCGCGCTGGTGCAATACACCGCCAGCAGCCTATCGGTAATAGGTGGAGCACTGAGTCCAAGCAGCCAAAAAGTGGAGTCTGGCAAAAGCGCTATTTTTAGCATTACTGCCGATATCGGCTTTACGCTTGAGGACATTACTGGCTGTGGTGGCACACTCAATGTGCTGACTTACACCACTGCGGCCATGACGGCCGATTGCACTATCACGCCGACATTTATCAGTAATGCCGAAAATGCCATTAAGCACCAAGATCACAGGCTTGCCAGCGCGAGTGAGTTAATTGATTTCAGCATCGCCGAACTCGCTAATATCGACATCAAACGTAAAGCCCAGATAAATCAGCTATATCAAGGTGTCGGTAGCAGCATCTCTTGGCATCCAACCCATGACTCAATTACCTTTTCGAGCTTTATGCCGGAGAACACTTTCACTGTCTTGCCATCAAATGTCGATGGCAGTGGGGCGAGCGCCGTTCGTGGGTTAGTGATGGCGGGCGAGCAACAGGGGCAAAGATATGCGGCCATGGGAGGAAATCTATTTTCTGTCAACACTTCAGCTCAAACCGATGTTTTACTGAAAAACCTTTTAAGCTGGCTGACCAAAGGTGCCGATAAAACCGACGGCCTCAGCATAGTGACCGCCCAAATGCCGAGCAAGGCTGACAGTTGGTACTTTCCCCATAATGAAGGGATCCGCACTTGGCTCACAAACAACTACCCCGCAGCCCATAGCATTAATACAGCAAATACCTGTGACTACAGCGAGTTAAGCAACTGTATCAACACACTGAAACCGGATCTGATTATCATTAGTGACATAGACCATCAGTCACTCGGTTTTGCAGGCATTGAAGCCGCGATCGCTAAGGCCAAAGCGGCAGGAATTCCCTTGTTGCTCTCTAACTACTGGCGTAATGAAAGCCCAATACTATCGCCACTTTACCTTGAGATGGGGCTTTCTACCTCTGGCAATTACTGGTCAAAACTCAATGCCAATAACCTCAGTGTGACCGATATTTTGGTCGAAGACACCGCCCTGGCCAAGGTGAATAATTTGCTCGGCAAGCTTAACGAAGGCCGCTTCGACACCTCTGTACTCAACGACTGTGGCGGTAATTACTTGAGCTGTAATACTGCCGCCTTTGTTGACTCATTCAAAGCGGGTGCCGATTGGTATCGAACCAATGCTGAAACCTTAGATAACCATGCTATCGATGTGTTTACCAAAGCAGACTTCTCCTTGATGAAGGCCGGACTGCTGCTCGCCGATAAGTATCGCAGCGAGATTGACTACCCCATAGCCTACAGCGAATACGCCCAGTGGCAGCAGGCCCTGTTTGCCGATTGGACCGTCAGCTATGCCCGTAGCCATAACTTATCCCAGCCAGATTTAGGTGAATATGTTACCGACAGAGCCAACCTCAGCAAGGGCAGCAATGCGCACTACGCTTATCCTGCGACTGTCACAGAACATAAAACCATTAGCGTACCCTATGCAGGCCAATGGACGACCACAGGCTGGTATGCGCTGCCAGGACAAACCATTAAACTGACTCGTCTCGATAGCAGCGCTGCAAATGTGGAGATCAAACTCAACTACCACAGACGCAATACCAACCGTGCCTATGAGCAGAAAATCTACCGCGGTCCATTGGAGTTGGCGCAGCAACGCCTGCGCTTAGCTCAAGGACAAAGTCTTGAATTTTCTTCCCCCTACGGCGGGCCGATTTATCTGTATATCAGTGGTGATACTTCGAGTGCTGATGGCGGCGCGTTAAGTGTCGAAGTCAGCGCTGAGCATGTGGCTAAACATCCGACCATTATGGATTTTTCAAACCCTGCAGAAATAGCAACCTTTAACGATCGCATCCAAAATACCGAATTACCCCATGTGGACTTGCGCACCGATGGTGCCGAGCAACATCTGCGTCGCGACCGCTTTTTAAACGCCATCGGCGGGGATGTGCCCGATATAAACGCGCTACTCAAAAGTATTGTCGATGACCATATCAACAGCGTTTACACCCTTGCGGGACTTAAGATCCAAGGCAAGAGCTTAAGTGAATCCTTACCCGCCGATGTGCTAGCGGCCTGCAAAGGACTGTTTGGCGACGACTGTATCGATAATAGTCTGCATACCCGCACTATCATTCAACACGCGAATTATGACCAAAATGCCCAGTGCGGTGGAGGTTGTAGCGGTAATCCTTGGGACGCAGCATGGAATATCGACCCAACGGGTTGGGGTGATAACCATGAGTTAGGCCACAATCTGCAAACTAACCGTCTCAATGTGCAATATGCTGCGGCAAGTGATAATGAAAACTGGGCAGGTTATGGCAGCCGCGCAGGGGAAAACTCCAACAATATCTTCCCCTATGTGGTGAAGTGGAAAACCCATTATCTGCGCGACGGCAATACAGGCACAGTGACCGATGGTCACATGAACCACAAGGATCTTTTTTATGTGTTTATGTCCGATGCCGCAGGTACAACAGACACCAGTGGTAAACGCGTAGTGTTTGACGCCAATTGTAAGGTGCTCGATGCTGGTGAAGACAGGTACACTGCGCCTTGGGCCAGCAATGCTTATGCAGTGCATAACGGTTATCGCATGGCGTTTTACATCCAAATGGCGCTTAAGGCTCACGGCATGACGCTCAGTGACGGCACCACTCTGAACAATGGCTTTAATCTCTTTACCTTGCTGTATCAACACAGTCGTATTTTCGGTAAATATGCGAATAACGCCAGTGATTGGGAAGCGAATCGCAGCAAACTGGGCTTTGGCCAATTTTCGTTTGAAGGCAATAGTGTCTACGGTGGCAAAACGGTGAAAGATATTCCGGGCAACGACTTTATACTGGTGTCTTTGAGTAAACTCACAGGCAAAGATTGGCGCAACCACTTTGATATGTTGGGTCTGCGCTACTCAAGCCTTGCGGCCGCACAAACAGCCGCCAATGCCACATCAGGGGCTATCCCCATGGGCATGTATGAGTTAGAAACCGACTTGCCACCTGCCAATATGAGCCAAGGTTTAACCTTTGTGCCCCTGTCACTCACTGATGGTACAACCCTGTGGAAAGGCATGGGTTCACCAACCCAGTGTGCTAAACCTTAATTGCACTAATAAATCTTAATCTCGCTAAGATACTAACGCTATTCATAAACCTCGCTCTGGCGAGGTTTATGTTTACCTGAAAATGTGATGTAAAGCACATACCTAGGTTAAGATGACGTGCACCATTTAGCTTCTTATATTTTTAACAATCATGAAATTAATGGGGTAAATATATGGGTTATTCGATAAAAGATCTTATTTATCAAGGTGAAAAATCAGGCGTACATAACTGGCAAACCCTAGAAGGAGCCAGCTTTTACTGGCATCCAGATTGGTTTCATATTGCAGAGGATATGACGGGCCATAACGCGACTGTGACTATCGATATCGATGGGGACAAAGCGACCCAAAGTGAGGCTGAACAATCCATCATTAAGCACCTCAATAAGAGTGGCAAATAGCTTGTAGTGGCAAAGACTTTAGTGCCCGGAGGCGATCGCCCTGCGGGCAATTTTGTCGATTAAGCCTGGTGCGATCAGCTTAAGCCAACGCCCCAAACGACCGCGAAGTGAAGTAATCAGTTGACGGCCTCGAGTTGCAATCACTGGCAACATCATATTAGCGCATTGCTCAGCCGTCAGTATCTTAGCTTCCTGCATCGGTGACTTGCCTAAAGGATTACCTGCACCATCGAGGGCACGTTTGTGAATTTGTGACACTACAAAATCGGGGCAAATAACAGTTACGGCCACATTATCATCCACTAATTCAATCCGCAAAGAATCGAAAAAACCAATCACAGCATGTTTAGAAGCGGCATAACCGCTGCGAGTAGGAACGCCCGTTAATCCAGCGACTGACGCCACAACCACCACTTGGCCTTTACTGGCTTTCAAGTGCGGTAACGCGGCATGGGTTAAATACGCAGGACCAAGATAATTCACCCGCATTATGTCTTCAAGCACCGAGAGCTGAGTCAGTTCATCAAAACGTGACCACATAGTCATGCCTGCATTATTAATCAAAATATCGAGATGGCCATAATGCGCAACTGCAGCTTCAACTAAGGCTTCACACTGTTCAGGACTGGAGACATCGGCGGCAAATACAAAAGGAGGCGGACCATAATTAGCGATTTCTAAAGCGAGTGAGGCGAGGCGTGTTTCATTACGCGCACTGAGCACCAGTTGGCAGCCCATTCGCGCCATTGCCACTGCGAGCGCCCGACCAATACCTTCTGAGGCACCCGTGATGATCACGACCTTGCCAGTGAGTCCATCCATAGTCATTCCTTTGTTATCGCCATGTTAATTACGCCTTTTGCTAAATTGGCATAATCACGCTAAAAGCGCAATCCTTCACGCGCGTTGTGCAAGCCTCATCTCATATTGCTCACGATAATTAGCTAAGGGTTGCGGGCGCCCTATCGCATAACCTTGCGCATAGTTAATGCCTATGCTCAACAATCTGTCAATAATATCCTGATTCTCAACAAATTCAGCAACAGTCTCGATTCCCATAACCCGACAAACATCCTGAATCGATTTAACGATGGCGTAGTCTTTAGCATTCACGGCGAGATTCTTAATAAAACAGCCGTCGATTTTGACATAATCCACGGGCAGCTCACGCAGATAACCATAAGAGGCAAAACCACTGCCAAAATCATCCAGTGCAAATGAGAAACCGAGTTTACGTAACTGCTTCAACATTTCCATACCACGATTGCGATTTTGGATCGCGGTGGTTTCAGTAATTTCAAAACAAATACATTGGCTTGGAATATCAAAAATGTGTTGCTGCTGGGCGATATATTCCACCATACCTTCGGCGCCTAAACTATTGCCCGAAAGGTTAATCGAAATACAATGATCAGGCCAAAGCACGGGGTTCAAAGACAACCATAAAAAAGCTTTGCGGATGACTTCTTTATCGATATCAGGCATCAACTTAAAACGTTCAGCGGCGGCTATAAACTGCGCAGGCGCCAAAATGCGGCCACAGGGCTCTTGAATTCGTAACAGGATTTCCATTCGTTGTCGCTGCGGACCACTGCCTAGCCCGCGGATCGGTTGGTAATAAAGGATCAACTCGTTTTCTTCAATCGCTTGCGCGATACGTACCGCCCACTTAGGCGCATTTCTTTGGTAGGTGAGTTCTTTATCTTTATCATCGTAAAAATGAATTTGATTAGCCCCCTTAGCTTTAGCGGCAATGCAGGCGATATCAGCGTCTTTTAATAATTCTTGCGCATCAATATAGGGCGCACGACCAAAAGCGACACCTATGCTGAGGCCAACTTTATAATTACAGTTCTTATCGTTCAACACTTGCATGGAGACTTGCGCGATCATTTGCTTCAGTAATTGCGCCACAGATAAGGCACTACGATTACAAATCACTAAACCAAACTCATCGCCACCAAGGCGCGCCAATAGCTCCTGTGACCCAAGACAAGCCTGCATTGCCTTAGCCACCATAGCAAGCATACGATCGCCTGCAGTATGGCCACAGCTGTCGTTAATCAACTTGAATTGCTCCAAATCAAGGTAACAAACGGCGATAGTTTTGGCTGAAGCGGCAAATTGGGGTAACTGCTCATCAAATGCCTGACGGTTTAGCAGCCCTGTTATGCTATCGAAATTTGCCCTTTTTTGTAGCTGGTGTTTAAGCAACTCTTCTTGAGTGATATCCCGCAATACCACGACAGTACCAACAATTTCTTTATCGTGATTACGCAGATTGCTAATACTGCGCTCCATAATCCGAGGCGAAGCAGTTAATAGCTTGATTTTCTCGACCTGCGGCGCTGATTCTTCGAGACGAATGCAGGTAAAAACCGCCTGGTTCAACTGCTCCCCAGCCTTTAACAGACTCGCAAGGCTCTGACCTATGGCATAGCAACTAGCAACATCGAGAAGCAACTCGGCCCGCGGATTCATATAAATCACGTTGGCATCGACATCGGTCAAAATCACCGCTTCAGCAATGGATTCTAAGGTGATTTTCGCGCGTTCTTTTTGCTGATAAATTCTTGCCAGCAAGCTATTAACACGGCTGGCGAGCACTTCTAATTCTTCATTACCCTCGCTTGTAACGGGTTGATATACACTGGACATAGGATCGACCAGCGCCAATTGATGCATCAGATTTTTAAAGGGTTTGAGTAAGCCTGAACGCAGCCAAATATAACCAAGACCAACAATAAACACACCAAAGAGAATAAATCCGAGCGATACCCAATCGAGTTGAAATTTAACCTCCCTAAAGGGACCATCGGAAAACAGTACTTGCAGGTAGACAGGCTTATCTTTTAACAGGCTTGGAATGTTAATCGCGTCACTGTGCACACCATCAACTGTTGGCGTAACGTCGCGAGAATGGCTCATGCTCACCTTAGTCACCAATAAGGCCTGAGCATATTCCAGTAAGTCTTTATCAGTCAGTTGGCGCACAAGCAGCACAGATTCATGGGGCGCAGAAGCCACGGAAGTAACAACATAAGCATACTTGCCCATCAAATAAGCGCCAGCAACACTGGGCTTATCGGCACTGACAATAGCACTGGCGATTTCTCGTAACTTATCATTCTCAAAGGGACGTTCATTGGGGAAAAAAGGGTGCAATTCACCCTGCCGTAGAATATACCAACTCAGATTGGCTGACATTGAGCTATCGCGCCACGAGGATTCAAGCTTTTTAAGTTGGTCTTCATCTAATTGAGACAAAGGTAAGGCATAGATATTAGTGAGAAAGGTTAAGCGATCGACATCAATTTGAAACTGCTGCTGGATATTGGCAAGCTCACGGTTAGCACTATCTTGACGTAATAGCTCGACACGGTGGTCGTACCAATAACCAAGACAATAGGAGACAATTACCACCGCAGGGAGACAAAAGCCCGCAATAAATACCATTATTTTCTTGCCAATGTGCATCTCTTACCACGGCTTGTTATGACTAAATTGATTGACGGCCTTGCATAATCCTTCACTGCGCCATGCAACATATCTTATTTGCGAATAGTATTAAACATCACTTCGCTTTAGTCGTTGCTAAAGTAGACATTTTCATGCAATTAAATCCATTTCATACCTTTGATTTAAAAATAAAATTTATAAATTAAACGATTATAAGTTTTACTTTTTTATCAAGATAATTCACACATAATCAGTATGTGAATATAGGGAATTCAAGTCGTTGTTTAAAATTAAGCTAGCAGACGATAGAAACCACCGCATACGCTAATCCATAAAGATACCTTCGCCAGAAGCTCCAACGCTATCAGATTCAAATGTCGGATATAAAACAGGCCCGCAAGCGGGCCTGTTTCGCAAACCAAAAATTATTTATGGTATTGCTTTGATTGTGCATGAACCGCCTTGATAAAGGCGCCAGCATGTTCTGGATCGACATGCTGATGAATACCATGGCCTAAGTTAAATACATGGCCAGTACCTTCACCATAACCCGCTAAAATATGACCAACTTCCTCTTCGATACGTGGAATTGGCGCATACAACATAGATGGGTCCATGTTGCCTTGCAATGCCACTTTATGGCCTACACGACGACGGGCATCGGCAATGTCTACCGTCCAATCCAAACCTAGTGCATCACAGCCAGTTTCTGCCATCGCTTCTAGCCACAAACCACCGCCTTTAGTAAACAGCGTCACTGGCACTTTACGGCCATCGGCAAAGCGTGTCAGACCATCAATAATCTTCTGCATATAACGCAAAGAGAACTCACGGTAAGCAGAATGCGATAACGCACCGCCCCATGAGTCAAATATCATCAAAGATTGCGCACCGTTAGCAACTTGAGCATTCAGGTATAAGATCACTGAATCGGCTAATTTATCTAACAGCATGTGTAATGCCATTGGCTCAGCGTAAGCCATCTTCTTAATTTTTTCGAAGGTTTTGCTCGAACCACCTTCAACCATGTAAGTAGCTAAAGTCCAAGGTGAACCAGAAAAGCCAATTAACGGCACTGCACCATTCAGTTCACGGCGAATAGTGCTAACGGCTTTCATCACATAACCCAGCTCATCTTCTGGATCTGGAATTGAGAGCTTTTTGATCGCATCGATAGTGTCTGTTGGGCGTTCGAAACGTGGGCCTTCACCCGCCTCAAAATACAAACCTAAACCCATAGCATCGGGCACTGTTAGGATATCGGAAAACAAAATCGCCGCATCGAGATCATAACGACGTAAAGGTTGCAGCGTGACTTCACAGGCAAGCTCATGATTTTTACACAAAGACATGAAGTCACCCGCTTGAGCGCGAGTGGCTTTATATTCAGGAAGATAACGGCCAGCTTGACGCATCATCCACACAGGGGTCACATCGACAGGCTCTTTTAGTAGGGCGCGTAAATAACGATCATTCTTTAATTCTGCCATTGGGCTTGGTTCCTAGTCTTATTGAGATCCGCTGGGTCGGTAGTTTAGCATTTACGCGAATAATGTAACCTTTATGTGCAAATTTATGTGAGCTATTCCCCATCATTGGCGTCGATTTGACCGCATAAACCGGAAAATGTTAGCCAGCTAACATACTGCTCATTTATTCGTAACGAAGTCACACTCAGACAGAAAAAAGTTGCGCCGGTTCCCCGCCTTTGGTATAAAAAGTCTGCGCTAGCAAGAACAATCAAGAAGCTCGTCGCATCGAGCCTGCTATAAACTTTACTCGCCCAACGATAGATTTCTATCGTTGGGCTTTTTATTTGCATTTTTCGATACGAAACAGCTGGTTTGTCCATTTCGTCATTCTCGCAAATTCGCATGAAAAGAGTTGATCGATTAGCAACTTGTCCCTACATTAGAGTTATGTGCTGGCACTTAAATGGAATGCATCATGCTGAGAGAACTCGAAAAAGCAGAACAGAAGTGGGGCGGTTCAAATAAGCTTATTGATCAATGGCTAAAAAACCGTCGAAAACTGTTAGTGCATTACTGCCAAATTGCTGGGCTTCCTCCTTACAGTAAATCAGAAAAATCACTTCCCTCGTTCGAACATGTTAAATCTTTCTGTGACTTATTAGTTGACTATGTCTCCGAAGGACATTTCGAGGTCTATGATAAAGTCGTTAATGCCTGCAGTGAATATGGCGAATCAAGCAAAACGCTCGCGCAACAAGTATTGCCCAAAATCACGCCAACCACGAATGCAGCATTAGATTTCAACGATAAATATGCGGAAACACAAGACGATTTCGTATTATATCAACTCGATAAAGACCTATCTGAGCTCGCCCATAACATGGAAACACGCTTCGAACTCGAAGATGAACTACTTGAAGTTCTCCATCGCAAACATTCTGAGCACAACCAGTAGCCCCCCTTCCTAAGCGCACCTTGCTGCATCTGTGCGCTCTTTCCCTCAATCGTTTTGAAAATGAAGTAGCATGGCTTTGGGCGACTACAGGAACACGTCCTAGTGCCATCAGACAGCAACCGTTTGAATCAAATTGAATCCGATAGAGCAGATGTAGTCATGGCCGAGGCAGCACACATTGGCAAATCGTTGTTTCAATAGGTATGGCGATATTGTTATGTAATGCTTGATAGCATTAATGTCTTGAGGAGCCACAGAAGATGACTCAGTTGTGCTTTCGGGAATGGATAAACTTTGCTAATTAATAGAATAGGTTTAGCTTTAAAACAAAAAATTCATATTCTGGTAAGGATTTCATCTACATGATGCCCGAGTATGAGGATAACCATGTGCTTCGAGCCCGAAGCATTAACGTCACTGGGACGAAAGATCCACGACGCCATAACGAAAAAAGCCTCATCTTTCGATGAGGCTTATCTCTTAATGTTGGCGGAGCGGACGGGACTCGAACCCGCGACCCCCGGCGTGACAGGCCGGTATTCTAACCAACTGAACTACCGCTCCTTTAGCTTAACGTCTACACGTTAACCTAAATTAGGCGCTTGGCGATGACCTACTCTCACATGGGGAGACCCCACACTACCATCGGCGCGTTTGCGTTTCACTTCTGAGTTCGGGATGGGATCAGGTGGTTCCACAAGGCTATTGTCACCAAGCAAATTCTGTTTATTACCGTGTCCATCTCTGGCTCACGTTAATAATAATTCGGAAAGCTGATTTGCTTTGTTTGAGTTCAAACTTTATCAAGTGTCGATATTCTGTC
>NZ_JAKKRK010000049.1:0-39281 GCF_025654545.1 Shewanella sp. SM20
TGATGGTTCAATGCCTGTTGTGGCTAGTTGGTTTACACGCACAGCAACAGGGCTGGGATAAGCATTTTCAGGCCAATACCATTGGGCATCGAACGGTACTCTCAACGATTCGCTTGGGATTGGAGGTACTCAGGCGGCCTGATTATCAAATCACGGAGAAAGAATTGCTGGCGGCCTGGGTATTATTCGCCAATCAGTTGCTCAAATATGGCTATGCTATGGCTGATTTATGAGGGGATCCTTCAGTATATAATGCCAACCACCTTAAAAAACACATAAGGTATAGCACTTTATTTTTGTATAAGTATAATCAGCCCTCAATAAGAGCAATTTAAATTTATTGCCTTTAAACGTTGCAGATTAATTTTGTAATAGATTTTCATATAAAATGGATTTTATTATGCTAGCGTGGCTCATATTGATATTAATAACGATTGTTCCAGTAAAAATTGGAGCTGAATTATTTGAAGCAGAAAATAAAACTATTATACATTGTGGTTTAGCCGTTTCGATTGGAACAATACTAGCATTTGCAATAGTTATTGCCATCAAAGGATTGTTTGGACTAATTGTGACATATATTGCAATATCAGTAGTTTACAGCAAGATTTTTCAACTATCCTTTGGTAAAGGTTTAACTTTTACATTAGTAGTATTTGTAATTCAATTAGGAATAGTACAAGGTTTAACTGATTTTGGCCTCCACCTTATTTCTCCATATATTAGCACCTCAACTTAACGAAAAATTAGCGCTATAAAATACAATCTATAAATAATAGCCCTCATAGTGAGTAACTTAATTACAACTCGTCACGCAACGACTGTCTAGCCAGTAAAACAGTCAAAGTAATGATAAGCGCTTTTTCAATCAATAACGTTGAACTACTGAGGGAAGGCTGGATTGAAACGAAAGGGGATGTAAACAGCAGCCTTAAGAGATTAAGGCTGCTTTAAACACTGAGCTGATTACTGTTCGATACCCACAATTAACCAAGGTGAATTGGCTTGTGTTACGTTACGCTCTAAATGCCAGATTTCCTTAATGTCCTCTTCTACGCCTTCAACGGTATCGCGATAGCGGCCGCTAAATTTAACACTCACTTCCGCAAGATTTGCATTGTGTGTGGCGCGGACAAGTTCTGCATCCAAAAACATCACTTCTGTGTGCTGATCGCCAACTAACTCGCGACGTTGGTTGCTGAGTTCATTGTAAAGATCAATAGAAACATACTCTTGGATTTTGCTTAAATCGTTTTCATTCCAAGCCAATTGTAGAGTTTTGTAATGACTGCGAGCGCCTTCCAAAAAGCCGGGTAAATCAAAACCCGCGGGTAAATTAAAGGGCACATCACTTGTCGATTGGCCAAAACCATTGCTGCCGCTGTTTGCATTGGTGGCAAAACCTGTTTGTTCAGTCTGTTGACGCTGCATATTCGGATTGGGTTGGCCAGCACCCGCATAGGCTGGTCTTGGCTGCGCACCCGCTTTTGAGGCCATCACAGTACGGACGATTTTGAATAGCACGAATGCCAGCAAACCGATAATCAAAATATCCATGATTTGAATATTTTCAAAACCACCGCCCATAAACAGCGCAGCCAATAAGCCACCTGCTAATAAACCGCCTAACATGCCGCCCATCATACCTTTTTTGCCCTGTGCTCCCGCTGGCGCCGTAGTCGGTGTGTTGGTCGCCGCTGGTTGAGCCGGAGCCGTTTGATGGCTTTTGCCGATAGATTTACTACCGCCGAATTTTTTCGCTTCAACGACTGGGCTAGTAACTAAGCTAACCGCAAAAATCATCGCCAGCATAATAAATAACTTTTTCATTTATAGGATCTTGTTCGTGTAATCTGAGGTGCTGCCATAATAGCGGGATGACATTATATGTCAATTAGCAAAAATCGGAGGCTGCGGAGCGAGGACTTCCTTCTTGCATCAAAACGTTTAATCCAGCTAGCTTAAAATGACTGCACAACTCAATTCACATCGCTACTCCAGTGACACGCCGTAAATATATCCCTATAGGCTCGACGACGGCATCCATGCCGTCAACGGTCACTTCCATATCAATGTGAATTCATTAGCATGGATGAAACAGTTAACCTTTCCCTGTCTTTTCCCCTATCCTGTTCACTCTATCTTTACTGGCAACACGTACCTTCGACTTGCAGATTCGTAAGGGGATGGACAGGTGTAATCAATAACCATCTTAACGGTATAAAAGCTATCATTCGGAGTAAATCCTAAAACTTTAGGAGCTTCATCGGAAAGTGGTAATGTAGTCAAAAATGCAGCAATCTGGTTGTCATTTTTTTCAGCAAAAAAACTGCCAGTTCTAAAAGGACGGCAATCAGAATTAATAACTAAAGGCCCAACAACTTCGATTGACTGACCGATATCACCTTGAGGTTCAATTTTTATAATAAAGCCTAACTCCTTCGCCAATTCAGAAGTCACTATTTCCTCCACTATAGGTGATGATGCAATTGAACTATATGACACTAAAATCAAATAAATTAAACACAATATTCTAATCATCAAAAAATCCTTAGTGATAAATTCAGCGGAGTAATACTCCATATAAAGCAATAACATAATTCGATTTATGTTTTGCTTCAAGCACTATTCATGTATCTACTATGCCACTATCATCCTGTCTTTTTAACTATGTTGCAGTTTATCTTGGGTGGTCTGATTTATGTCTCCTGATTGTTCAACATGGCTCAACTAAGAATGCGTCAAAAGATATGACAATTAGACTCTGTGACGTAAGAAGTGATTAAGCACTGTCATTCCAGTGACGCGCCAACTTTGGTTTAAAAATAAGTCATCCCTGAGGGCTCGACGGCTGCATCTGCTGTATATGGACATACGAATGTCGCGATCACATGGATGTGAATGAGCGGCCATGCCGCCAACGGTCACTTAGATGCCAGTGCTTAATCCCATAAACTGCCGTACATTCTGATAGCCTGAACTACCCAAACCGAAGTCCAGACAGAGGTGACCATCTCAGCAGTCACATCTTTTGAATCAAGATTTAGAATAATCGCCATGAAGAAAAGATGCGTTTTTCCTATATTTTTTCATCTTTTTTAAAAAGAGATTATTTTTCTATTTTTATAGATAAACCTGTACGGTTAATTAGTCAAATCTTAAAATAAATGCCATTAAAATGGGGGCATCGTTTATTAATTTTGCAGAAGAGTTTTCTATTTCCTCAGACTCATCGTCGTCAGTAATTGAAACAAAAAACACTGTCGAATTTAGCTCAATAGGCAGTTCTCTTTTTATTCTGATTAGTACATTTGATAATGTCTTAATTAGTTCATTTTTAAACTTTGCAAAGTTTATTTCTCGAGATGAGTCCTCTCGAAGCATCTTACTTATTTTGGAGAAGGCTCCCGCATTATATCCATCATAAAACCACTCAGATACTGCCCATCTATAGTAATTTTCACACTCTATGCTCTGATCTTCTTCAGCAACGAGAATGCTTTTAAGCTTACCCTCAGAGCTAGCACTTAATGATGCTGACATGGCACTACTGTCAGTGTAAAGAGATACCGCATAGAATGCCTCATCTTTATTTTCTAACAATAACATCTTGATTGTATCGTATGTAATTTCAAAGCATTTTTCTTCTAACTCAATCCAGTCCATTATTCACTCCTTGTACTTAGCTTCAATATTTTCATTTTATGATGCACTCAGCTCCATGCAGAATACTGATAATGTTCATTTATCTCCTTAAAACTCACCCCTGTTAAACCAAGAGCTTCGTACTCATTTTTAAACTGAATAGAACATACAGAAGCCGCTATCTCGTTACAAAAGAATAAATGTTCACGTATATTATTCTTTATTTTAAATTTATCTATAGACTCATAATATGTCTTCTTTAACCCACGTTCCTCTTGCGTGTTCAATTTTCCAGAATCTAAGTCAATCGAGATAGTATAAGTGGACTCATCCTTATCTAAGATAGACAAATAACTTAGTGGAAAAAATAAAAAGTACTTTTTCTGCGGACGAAATCCTCGATGCAAGTTAATATCGACAGGAATACGAATACACTTAACATTTAATTTTTCACACAAGTATAACATTTCATTAGAAACTAAATTTTCATCAACCAAATAATCACCATTCAGTTGATATGTTTTTGCTTTAAGAGAATAAGCATTAAAAAAATCAACCTCACATGGTGGTGAGTCATAAAACTCATAGTCAGGTAGCTCAGGAGTCCAATGTTTATCCATAAAATACGGTATTCCCTTACCATCAGGATCTGATTGCACAATAAAAAATGGCTGTAGATTTATACTCATAATAACTACCCTGTAATAGGTTAAAAGTTTAATGTCCCTAAGAAAGCATTAGCACAAACTTGAATTTATTTTAAACATCGTTTTACTCTGTTGCCAGCAATAATATTCCCTCGCAAGTCAAAAAAGCTTAACGAACCACCATTATTAAATTCTTGGTATTAAATTCTCGGAATGCATAATTATAAATAACAGACTATCAGGTATACCAAGGGTTTAACGGGATTAAGCACTGTCGTGGAAGTGACCATTGGCGGCATGGTCGCCGCCGTAGGGTCTATAGGGACAACTTATTTTTTAAACCAAAGTCGGCGAGTCACTGGAATGAAAGTATTTAATCAATATCCCAGAGTAAAAATACAGCTTTGTTAATAAAACTCACCTATTACAAACACTTCTTATCCGATGAATCATCGGAAGAAAGTGCGCGGCTAATACTGCCGAAGATAGCGGTTAAAGTCCCGATGCCCACATCCATCTGTCGGACATCGCGACTACGACTATCGTCACCACTGACCTCGCGTTGACTCTGATTACCAGCAGTTTCTCGCACAAAATCACAGCTAGCACTGCTCGAATTTGTCGAGGAACAGCCAGTTAATATCAGTATTAACCCAAAGATTGCTAAACGTAAAATCCCTATACGCGCAGTTAATATATTAGTTCTACACCTCTTCAGGGGCACGTAAACAGAGCGTCACATTCTCGCGGCGATTTAAGATAGGTGGCACTATTTACAAATGCTCAACCAAGCAATTAATAAGTAACCTCCCCCCCCCTGTATATCAAGCATAATAAAGCATAACGTGCTAATTTTGCATACATTTGTGAAGTAAAGCTCAGCACTGACACGCCATGAGATGGCTCCACCGGGATACATCGGATACAATTGTTAACAATACAGGGCGGCAGACGTTACCTAGCCCTTTAAACGGACGTTATTTTAACATTTACTATGGAGTATATACGTGAAAAAAGTGCTTTTATTAAGTGGTATTGTTGCGCTATCCGGTTGCGCCTCAAATCAATACTTACACCCCATGAAAGAAGGACCAAGCGCCAAATTGCGACTAGCCTCTGTGCCTAGCAATAATAATTTTATTAACGTCCCAAGCAGAAAAGATTGCATATCTACTGAATTCGACGCTAAAAGCGGGATTGCTACACTTGGTGTAAAAGCGAACTTAATTAGAAGCCTAAGTAGGCTTGATATGCCCGCGTATGATAAAACGCTGGGTGACTCCCATCAAAATGAAGTCTATATCCCCGCAGAAAAGCCTTTTGCCTTCCAATTTAATGGCGTTGGAATTTCGGGATTTGCCCCAGGGCAAACCGATTCAGGGGGAGCCTTGTATTCTTGGTGCCGCAAAATTATCAGCTTTGAACCCAAAATTAATGGCAATTATGAAGCCCTTTACGATTACGTAAAGCTAGCGAGCGGAAAGGAGACCTGTGGAGTAAAACTCTTTGAGATGGTGAAAACTTCAAGAAATGAATACACAAAAGTTGAAGTCGAAAAATATCAAGTAATTGAAAATTATTGTAAATAAACTTTAGTCATTCAAACTGCCCAGTGGAGAGATTAACACAGCGTATGTATGCAAACAGACTGTCAATTTACCGATAGTGTCATCCCTATTCGTGCAGCCCACCTTACCGCGGCTTTGATCATCATCCCCTCACAGCGGGGATGATGAACACTCAAAGATAACTCACAGCGTTACACGCATTTTCCATCCGATGAATCATCGGAAGAAAGTGCTCGACTGATGCCGCCGAAGATGACACTCAAGAAGCCGATACCGACATCTTTTTGTCGCTCATCGGCGCTGCCCATATCGTGGCCACTCGCCTCACGCATACTTTGATTATTGTTTGTTCCGCGCACAAAATCGCAGGACGCATTGCTGGTATTGTTCACCGAACAAGCACTGAGCAAAGCGATCATTAGGCCGCAAAGAGCAAGGCGTAATTTTGGCATATTAGTTCAACACTTCTTCTAATGCCTTGAGGCATAAAGAAACATTCTCACGGCGGGCACCAAAGCCCATTAGACCGATACGCCATGCTTTACCCGCAAGGGCGCCAAGGCCTGCACCGATTTCGAGGTTGTAATCCTTCAGCAAACGAGTGCGCACTGCGGCATCATCCACACCTGCGGGGATATAAACCGTATTCAGCTGCGGTAGGCGATAATCTTCGGCAACCACAAAATTAAGCCCTAACTTTTCCAGCCCAGCACGCAGCACTAAATGCATTTCGTGGTGGCGTTGCCATGCATTCTCTAAGCCTTCGGCCGCTAAAATACGCAGGGATTCATGCAGTGCATAAAGCGCATTCACTGGCGCAGTGTGATGGTAACTACGTTTGCCACCCGCGCTGGTCCAATAGGCCATCACTAAGCTTTGATCGAGGAACCAACTTTGCACTGGGGTCTTGCGATTCTTGAGTTTTTCGACGGCAGCAGGTGAGAAAGACACAGGTGATAAACCCGGTACACAGGAAAGGCACTTTTGACTGCCGGAATAAATAGCATCTATGCCCCATTCATCGACCCTTAACTCGACACCGCCAAGGGAAGTCACCGCATCAACTATGCTCAAACAACCATAGGTTTTGGCTAATGCGCACAGAGTTTTGGCATCGGACAGCGCGCCAGTAGAAGTTTCGGCGTGCACAAAGGCTAAAAACTTGGCATCGGGATTGGCTTTAAGCGCAGCTTCAACCGCAGCAGGGTCGACAGGCGCGCCCCACTCATTGTCCACCAGCACTGCAATGGCGCCCACGCGCTCGACGTTTTGGCGCATACGCTCACCAAACACACCGTTACGACAGACAATAACTTTCTCACCCGGCTCGACTAAGTTAACGAAACAGGTTTCCATACCCGCACTGCCCGGCGCAGATACCGCCATAGTCATTTCGTTTTTAGTTTGGAAGGCGTATTGGATCAGACTCTTAAGCTCATCCATCATGCCGACAAACAGCGGATCTAAGTGGCCGATTGTCGGTCTGGACTGCGCCGCAAGCACTTCGGGATAAACATCCGACGGGCCTGGGCCCATTAAAATACGGCGAGGAGGATTAAAAGCGGTAAAACGCGGTGCTGGTAACATCATGTCTCCTTAATGCGTGTAGGTGTAGGTCGAAGTCTAGTTATTATTCGTTAGCCAATCGTCAGCGACTTAACTGTGGCGCGCTAATCGGCGGCTAGAGTATTAAGTCTACAAAACTACCACAAAAAGGAGCGCCTGTGCGCTCCTCCTTTAGCCTTAGTTATGACTAACATAAGCGTCACATGCAGAATCACTAAGGTTGTAACGCCTTGTTGCCGTTACCCGCATTTAAAAACAGCTGATAGGCAAGACTTTGAGTTTCCTCTTGATAGACAAAGCCCAACTCAGTTAAAAACTGTTGGAACGGCAAAGCATCACTCGCGGGTACTTCAAACCCCGCCAGCACTCGGCCAAAGGCCGCGCCGTGGTTACGATAATGGAACAGACTGATGTTCCATTTGCTCTGCAAGGTCGTTAAAAACTTCAGCAGCGCACCGGGATGTTCAGGAAACTCAAAGCTAAATAAACGCTCCTCTAAAGGCTCTGGTGGATGACCACCGACCATATAACGCACATGCAATTTCGCGGTTTCATCCCCGGATAAATCCTGAACTTCAAAACCATTAGCCTCTAAGGTGGCAATGATTTGTTCTAGCTCGCCTTGACCTCGGCTTAAGCGAATGCCGGCAAACACGACGGCAAGATCGCGACTGCTGAAACGATAGTTGAACTCTGTCATCACCCGCTTATCGAGTAACTCACAGAATGTTAAGAAACTTCCCGGACGCTCAGGGACTTTCACCGCCAGTACAGCTTCTTTCTGCTCGCCAAGCTCACAGCGTTCAGACACATAACGCAGACTGTGAAAATTCACATTCGCGCCACTTAAAATCGCCGCGACTTTCTCACCATTGCCGCAATCACCATTGGCATTAGCGCTGACATATTTTTTAAGCCCAGCTAAGGACAAAGCCCCAGCGGGTTCGGCGATCGCACGGGTGTCCTCAAAGATATCTTTTACCGCGGCGCAGATTTCATCCGAGGTCACAGTGACCACTTCATCGACATACAGTTTTGCGACTCGAAACGGCTCAGTACCGATACGCTTCACCGCCACACCGTCGGCAAATAAACCGACTTGCGCCAGTGTCACCGGCTCGCCCGCTTCCATCGCAGCCTTTAAACAGGCGGCATCTTCTGGCTCGACGCCGACAATTTTCACCTGCGGCATCACCGCCTTGTAATAGGCTGCGATACCCGCGATTAGCCCGCCGCCGCCCACGGGCACAAATACCACTTCAAGATCGCGCTGCTGCTGCAACATCTCTTGGGCGATAGTGCCTTGGCCTGCGATCACGGCTTCATCATCAAAGGGCGCGATATAGACTCGGCCCTCTTCTTTGGCCATCGCCATCGCAAAGCCATTGGCTTGATCGAAGGCTTGGCCGTGCAATACCACGTTGCCACCTAAACGGCGCACCGCATCGACTTTAATATCGGGCGTCGTCTCAGGCATCACAATCACAGCATCCACACCACGACTCGCCGCAGACATAGCCACTCCCTGAGCATGATTGCCTGCCGAAGCACATACCACACCGCGCTGACATTCTTCTTTCGTCAGTTGGGCGATACGGTTATAGGCACCGCGTAACTTGAAGGAATGCACTGGCTGCATATCTTCGCGCTTCAAAAATACCTGACAACCTAAACGCGCCGACAACTTGTTCATGCTGGAAAGCGGCGTCACTTTCGCTATGTCATACACAGATGACAACAGGATTTTTTGCAGATAGCTTTGTGCCAACTGAAAATGGGCTAAATCCGCCTGAGTTTGCGATGCCAGTGGCAACATAGATGCAGTAAACATAATTAGTCCTCCAGTTTACTGCGATCGCGCACCGCGCCCTTGTCGGCACTGGTGGCGAGCATGGCGTAGGCCTTAAGTGCGAGTGACACATAACGCTGGCGACCAATAGGTTTCCACGCCATTGGGCCAAGACTGTGCATTTTTTCACGGCGAGCATTGAGTTCAGCATCGCTTAACGCCAGCTTGATACTGCGCTTTGGTATATCAATTTCGATGCGATCGCCATTTTCAATTAAGGCGATTGTGCCGCCAGCGGCCGCTTCTGGTGAGACGTGGCCGATAGATAAACCTGAAGTGCCACCGGAGAAACGACCGTCGGTGATCAGCGCGCAGGCCTTGCCTAGCCCGCGTGATTTTAAGTAACTGGTTGGGTACAACATTTCTTGCATACCCGGGCCGCCTTTCGGGCCTTCATAACGAATAACCACCACATCACCCGCCACCACTTCACCGCCTAAAATACCCGCCACTGCGTCATCTTGGCTTTCATAGACACGAGCAGAGCCGATGAAGGTCAGATTAGATTCATCCACGCCCGCCGTTTTAACGATACAGCCGTTTTCGGCAACATTGCCCGACAATACGGCAAGCCCGCCCTCTTGGCTGAAGGCAAACTCGCGGCTACGGATACAGCCTTCTTGTCTGTCATTATCCAGTGACGGCCAGCGACAATCTTGGCTAAAGGCTTTAGTGGTCGGAATGCCCGCAGGCCCCGCCATAAAGAAGTGTTTTACTTTTTCATCTTCCGTCTGCATCACATCGTATTTCGCCAATACAGACTTCAAATTGCCACCTTCATCGGCCGCCACATGGAACACATCGGTATGCAGTAATCCGGCTCTGTCTAGCTCACCTAAAATCCCCATCACGCCGCCCGCACGGTGCACGTCTTCCATATGGTATTTAGGCGTCGATGGCGCAACCTTACAAAGGTGCGGCACAAGGCGCGACATACGGTCAATATCCGCCATGGTAAAATCAACATCGGCTTCCTGCGCGGCGGCCAATAAGTGCAATACGGTATTAGATGAACCGCCCATGGCGATATCTAAGGTCATGGCATTTTCAAAGGCTTTGAAGTTCGCGATATTACGTGGCAATGCCGATTCATCATCTTGATGATAATAACGTTTTGCCAACGCCATCACGCGGCGACCCGCTTCCAAAAACAGCTCGCGGCGATCCGCGTGGGTTGCTAGCATAGAACCGTTACCCGGCAGCGATAACCCTAGTGCTTCGGTTAAACAGTTCATTGAGTTGGCGGTAAACATGCCAGAGCAAGAGCCACAGGTTGGGCACGCGCTACGCTCAATTTTGGCACTGTCTTCATCGCTCACGTTCGAATCGGCGCCCGCTATCATAGCATCGACTAAGTCGAGCTTGATGAGTTTATCCGACAGCTTAGTTTTACCCGCTTCCATCGGTCCGCCAGACACAAACACGACGGGAATATTGAGACGCAGCGCCGCCATCAACATGCCAGGGGTGATCTTGTCGCAGTTGGAGATACACACTAAAGCATCGGCGCAGTGGGCATTAACCATGTATTCCACACTGTCGGCGATAAGCTCGCGCGATGGCAGGCTATAGAGCATGCCACCGTGGCCCATGGCGATACCGTCATCGACTGCGATCGTATTGAATTCTTTGGCGATACCGCCCGCTTCTTCGATGGCGCTCGCCACCAGTGAGCCCATGTCTTTTAAGTGCACATGACCCGGTACAAACTGAGTAAAGGAGTTAGCAATGGCGATAATTGGCTTACCAAAATCATTGTCTTTCACCCCTGTGGCGCGCCATAGCGCACGGGCACCCGCCATATTGCGGCCTTCGGTACTGGTAGCTGAACGTAACTTTGGCATTGACTGTATCCTTTATCTCAAATCGAAAATCGTATTCTTAATTCACAGGGCGAATGCTTAAGCATTCGCCGTTTGTTGCAAGCTCAGCGGTAACAATACCTTACACTGGGTCACATCAATCAGTTTATTCAGCTGATTACTTAACAGTTCGATGGCACGTTCGCTATCGACCTCCATATCCAGCGACAGGCTAGCGTCGTCATTCATACGCATCTGCATTTGGGTAATCGTAAAGCCGCGATGGCGAGTCACGCGCAAAACACGCTCAAGCACTTCGGGGCGTTGTTGAACCGTTAATTCCAGAGAGTGGATCATGTTTGTTTCTCCATTTCGTCCATCATATCGCTGTTTGATGCGCCGGGGGGCACCAGTGGCCAAACGTTAAAAGCATCGTCGATTGCAACGTGTAACAAATACGGGCCCTTAGCCGCTAACATTTCGGTTAAGGCTTCTTCCACTTCGTCGGAAGAAAAAATAGTGCGGCCGGGAATATCAAAAGCAGAGGCCAATAAGACAAAATCAGGGTTATCGGATAAATCCGTTTCACTGTAGCGCTCTTCAAAAAATAGCTGTTGCCACTGCTTCACCATGCCAAGCTTTTGGTTATCAACCAGCACGATTTTCACCGGCAGCTTACGGCGTTTAATGGTAGTCAGCTCCTGCACATTCATCATAAAAGAACCATCACCAGAGACAGTCACCACAGTCGCATCGGGACGGGCCACTTGCGCACCAATCGCGGCGGGTAAGCCAAAGCCCATAGTGCCTAAGCCCGCGCTGGACAGGTGATCCTCTGGACGGCGGAACCACATATGCTGGGCCACCCACATTTGGTGCTGGCCCACATCGCAACAAACAACATTGTCCTCGGGTAACTTATTGGCTAAACGGCGCAGCAGCGCAGGGGCGTAAATCAAACTGCCGGGGTGTTGATAATCCCATTGATGCTTACGGGATAAATGCTCCACCTCGGCCTGCCAAGGCGTGATGTTCATCGACATGGCTAAGGCAGGCAAGATTTGACGTAAGTCACCGGCTATCGCCACCTCTGGCATACGTAACTTGCCCAGCTCAGCGGCGTCTATGTCTAAATGGATCACTTTGGCCTTGTCGGCGAAGCTCGCTAAACGGCCAGTGACTCTGTCATCGAAACGGGCGCCAACCACGATCAGCAAATCACAATCCTGTACCGCTAAGTTAGCCGCCTTGCCACCATGCATGCCTAACATGCCTAAGTAACCTGGCGTGCCGTGGGCGATACTGCCCAGCCCCTTCAAGGTCGCGACTGAAGGTATGCCCGTTACTTTGATAAACTCACGCAGTTGATCGACCGCGCCCGCCATGCCCACACCACCGCCGACATACAACATAGGTTGTTTCGCTTCAGCCAGCAGCGCACGGGCGGCCTCGATATCACTCATATCGGCTTGGGGTTCGTTCATGACGGCCAGCAAAGGTGTACGGTATTCGAGGTGAGCGAGTTGGATATCCTTCGGGATATCGACCAACACAGGGCCAGGGCGGCCGGATGCGGCGATCTCAAAAGCTTGATACAAGGTTGGGATCAGGTCGTTGATATTTGTCACCATAAAGCTGTGCTTAGTACAACTCAGTGACATGCCCAGCACATCGATTTCTTGAAACGCATCAGTGCCGATAACGGCGGTAGAGACTTGGCCCGTAATGGCCACGATAGGCACTGAATCTAACAGCGCGTCGGCTAAGGAAGTGATCAGGTTAGTCGCGCCTGGGCCTGAGGTCGCAAAGCACACGCCGGTTTTACCGCTGGCTCTTGCGTATCCTACGGCCGCAAAGGCGGCGCCTTGTTCGTGACGGCTGAGCAGATGTTCAACAGAGCTTCCATAGAGGGCATCGTATATTGGCATAATGGCACCACCTGGGTAACCAAACACTGTGGTGACTCCATGTGCTGCTAACACTTTGATTACCGCGTCTGCGCCTCTGATCATCTGCCCTGGTTCCATATTCTCTCTCGCTACGTTAGTCCTGAATTGCCGAAAATCGACGCTAATTTTTTACTCTTTCGAAGCTTAGAACCTTACTCTAGGCCCTGAAACGAAGAACCCCCCGGTCCTTTCGGAGCGGGGGGTTCTTTCGAAACTTTTAACCTTTTAGGTCTATCAGTTCGCCATGCGCCGCCCCCGCTGTGATTTAATAATCACGACGGTAATAATCACGAGAATGAGCTTGGCAGCTTGGTTAAACATCAATATGGATTCCTAATCGGTGTTTCTAAAATTGGGATATTGCATGAAAGTTAGTATCGCTTTGGGCTTTGCCCTAGCGCGAGCTATTAGCTTTACCATAAAGCAACGGCCAAACACAATAAAAAATATCTTTTGTCAAAAAAAATTCAGCTTCCCTGCCGAGACAATGCAAAACAACAAAGTAAAACGTTAACTGTTGAGCCTCAGTCGGCGCGATTCACCTACTGAACGATAGACTCACTAACTGTGTCGTTTTTGCCCGCTCGACAACCCACTGAACAGGAAAAAATTTGTTTCTCACTAACTGATTTATCACTAAGCAAGCTCAAGATGCGCGTTTCACTATCTTGAGCTTGCTTGGGAACTGAGCTGAGACCCAAGTCCTTTGAGTATCAACCCTCTCCCCCAATGCTGGGCTTAACTCACTATCACTTAAGCCTCAACAATGCTCTTCATATCTGTCATGTAACCGCGAAGCTCAGCGCCAACATATTCCACTGCCGTTTCACGAATCGCTTCGTTAACAGCGATGAGCGTTAGGTTGTCGACACCGGTTGCGCTGTCTTTCAGACCAGCACCTAAATACTCAGATGACATGGCATTAACGTAGTCGCGCAGCATAGGTACGGCGGCGTGATTAAACAGGTAGCAACCGTATTCGGCTGTGTCTGAAATCACTACGTTCATTTCGTACAAACGCTTACGAGCAATCGTGTTAGCGATCAGTGGGGTTTCGTGCAGTGACTCGTAATAAGCCGACTCTTCCACAATACCCGCAGACACCATGGTATCGAACGCCAGTTCCACACCCGCTTTGATCATAGCGACAAGGAAAATACCTTTGTCGAAATAGGTTTGTTCGTCGATATGCTCGCTCGATACGGGCGCATTTTCGAAACCTGTTTCGCCAGTTTCGGCTCTCCAACGCAGTAAGTTCGCATCATCGTTTGCCCAGTCTTCCATCATAGTGCGTGAGAATTCGCCGCTGATGATGTCATCCATGTGCTTTTCAAATAATGGTTGCAGAATTTCTTTTAAATCTTCTGCAATTTCAAATGCTTTAATCTTGGCTGGATTAGATAAACGGTCCATCATGTTAGTGATGCCGCCGTGTTTCAGCGCTTCAGTGACCGTTTCCCAACCTTGCTGGATAAGCTTGGCCGCATAGCCTGGCTCAACGCCATCGGCGATCATTTTCTCGTAACCTAAGATGGCCCCCGTCTGCAACATACCGCACAGAATGGTTTGCTCGCCCATCAGATCCGACTTCACTTCGGCGATGAAAGACGACAGTAACACACCGGCCCTGTCGCCACCCGTTGCGCTAGCGTAGGCTTTAGCAATCTCTAAACCGTCACCGTTTGGATCGTTTTCTGGGTGAACCGCGATAAGGGTAGGCACACCAAAACCACGTTTGTATTCTTCACGCACTTCAGTACCTGGGCACTTAGGCGCAACCATCACCACAGTGATGTCGGAACGAACTTGCATACCCTCTTCAACGATGTTGAAGCCGTGTGAGTAAGACAAGGTTGAGCCTTGCTTCATCAGTGGCATAACCGCGTTAACCACGTTTGAATGCTGTTTGTCCGGCGTCAGATTAAGGACCAGATCCGCCGCGGGGATTAATTCTTCAAAGGTACCGACACGGAAACCGTTATCGGTTGCTTTTTGCCATGAGGCACGTTTCTGTTCAATCGCTTCAGGACGCAGGGCAAAAGAGATATTCAGACCCGAATCACGCATGTTCAAGCCTTGGTTAAGACCTTGAGCACCACAACCTAAAATAACAATATTCCAATCTTTGATGTAGTTACAGCCGTCGCTAAACTCAGAACGAACCATGAAACGACATTGGCCAAGCTGTGCTAATTGTTGACGTAAATTCAGAGAGTTAAAATAGTTAGCCATCTGATATACCACCTATAAGTCAGAAATTTTGGACGCAACCAAACTAACATAATGTTACGACTTGGTTGTGATTGAAATCACTATAACCCATGCTTATCATTGCTTAA
Source organism: Shewanella sp. SM20 (assembly GCF_025654545.1). Taxonomy (NCBI): domain Bacteria; kingdom Pseudomonadati; phylum Pseudomonadota; class Gammaproteobacteria; order Alteromonadales; family Shewanellaceae; genus Shewanella; species Shewanella sp. SM20. Next base: position 15,366 of record NZ_JAKKRK010000049.1, read on the forward strand.
AATGATATATTCGGAACTTCATATTGCATTATTCGCAACGTCAGCCGCAATAACGCTCAGTAACACTGGCAGCAACATCGGCGGCAATATGCAGCACTCAAGCTCAGGCTAAACAGGATAAGTTATGGATATTCGTACCCTCAAATTGTACCTGCACTTATGTGACAGTTTGCACTTCGCCAAGACCGCGGAGCAGATGCATGTGAGCCCATCGACCTTAAGCCGAGCCCTGCAAAGATTAGAAGAAGAAGTGAACGCTAAGCTGTTAGAGCGGGATAATCGCAGCGTGACCTTAACCCACGCGGGACACGAGTTTAAGCGATTCGCCGAGCAGACCTTGAACCATTGGAGCACACTCAAGCACAGTATCGATCTCAAGCAGGACGTGCTGCGCGGTCGGTTAAATCTGTATTGCTCGGTCACTGCCGCCTACAGTCATTTACCGGGTTTATTGGATCTATTCCGCCAAGAGCATCCCTTCGTCGAAATCGCCTTAACCACGGGAGATGCAGCGAACGCACTGGCCGAAGTGCAGCAGAATCGCGCCGATATCGCCATCGCTGCCCTGCCCGATCCTTTCCCCAGCAGCTTACACTTTGCCAAAATCGACGATGTGCCGCTGTCGATTATCGCACCGACGATCCGCTGTGCAGTACAGCAACAAGTTAGCCAAACGCCCATCGATTGGTCGAGCGTACCCTTTATCATCCCAGATCACGGCCCAGGACGGCGCCGCGCCGATAACTGGTTCAAACAAATGGGCATCAGCCCTAATATTTACGCCCAAGTCTCGGGACAGGAAGCGATCGCCTCTATGGTAGCGTTAGGTTGCGGCGTGAGCATGAGCCCCGAAGTGGTGATCAATAATAGCCCAGTGCGAGATCGCATTCAGCTACTCTCGTCGCCGGTTGCTATTCCACCGTTCGAGTTAGGTTGCTGCTGCAAAGTGAAACGACTTGATGATCCCATCGTTAATGCGTTTTTGGATGTGATTTAAACGGGGAAAGTAATACAAAATAAAAGTGCGAGTGAAGAGTTTCAACGAGATAGAAAACCGAAACGGCTCTCAAAAAGCTAAAAACTTAGCTAAAGAGAACCGCTTCACTATCGAACAGTTGCTATCAAATTGGTGCTAACAAACTATTGCCACAGGATTTCTATCGCAAGGCAATCAACACAAGATGACAGGATTACACATCCGGCGAGTTGAGCTTATCAATAGGATCGATACGAGTCACCAATAGCTGATCGACCTTGTACGAATCGATATCGACCACCTCAAATTTATAGCCCGCATAGTTCACGAAATCCGTACGCTTAGGGATTTTACGCAGCATATACATCATAAAACCAGCAATGGTTTCGTAGTTCTGATTATGCGGAAACTCCTCAATACCAAAGGCGCGCATTACGTCGGTAATAGGCGTCACACCGTCGACTAACCAAGAGTTGCTATCACGGGCGATGATCTGCTCTTCGCTCTCGTGCAATGACCAAGCCCCCATTACGGCGCGCTGTAGATCGTTAGTAGTCACAATCCCCACCACTAAGGCGTATTCGTTCATTACCACGGCAAAATCGGCGCGACTATTTTTAAAGTATTCCATCGCTTCTGACAGGCTCAGCGTATCGGGAATGATCAGCGAAGTATGGATTAAGTTACTGCCTTTTAAGATGATATTCTCACCGTTGATCACACGGATCAGCAATTCTTTCGCATCCACGAAGCCTTTGATCATATCCAACTGACCATCGCAGACGAGGAACTTAGTATGGGGATCTTCAGAAATTTTACGCTTGATATCTTCTTCACTGTCTTGCAGTAAAAAGTACACTAAGCTTTCACGGGCCGTCATGGCCGAAGTTACAGAAACGGTTTGCATTTCAAACACATTTTCCATCATCTGTTGCTCACCGCGATCTAGCACCCCAGCTTCGGCACCCGCATTCATGACGGCATAAATGTCGTCGGAGGTGATGGCATCGTTACGCACGGTTGGGATCTGCAGCAGTTTAAAGATACCACTCGCCATGCCGTTGAAAAACCACACTAATGGGCGTAATAGCACAATACAGAAAGACATAGGCCCGACAACGGCTAAAGCGACAGGCTCAGGCATCGCCATGGCAATGCGTTTTGGCATTAAATCGGCGACTAAAATAAAGGCGCTGGTTACCGTTATGAAGGATAAAACAAAGCTCAATTGGCTCAGCCAAGGCTCGGCAACTAAAGGGGAAAGCAACTGATAGAAGTAAGGCCGAAATGCCGACTCACCCACAATACCGCCCATGATGGCAACGGCATTAAGACCAATTTGTACTACCGTAAAAAAGCTACCGGGAACGGCTTGTAACTGCAGCACTTTTTCTGCTCGTGCATCGCCCTCATCGGCTAACTGACGTAAACGAATTTTACGTGAAGCGGCAAGTGCAATTTCTGACATAGAGAAAAAACAACTCGCGCCGATTAGACACAATATAATCATCACGTTATCAAAGAGACTCATGTAACACCTTTCATTTAACACTGGACTAACTAGGACCAACCCGCGCTTTATTGCTCGCGAGTCAGTTGAATTCATTGTATTTGAGCAAAGTTTGCTTTGTCTGGTCGCTGCCCAACAAGATTGTATTGACCACTTTCACCCCTGAGATGAATGAGCGCTTAGATGACAATCCTTAGGGTGCACTCAGTATATCTGCAAATTCACGAGTTATGCGTGACTCCGCTCTCGCAGCCCACGCATAGCGCTAATGCACTTGCATCATTTAAGTAATGTTTTATGTCAAAGAGACTGAATATACAGCATTTAATTATTTTACTCGACTCGATGGCATTAGACATCCGAGCGCGGTGGCTTTGATATTGAGCTGCTAGAACGTACATTTAAGCCAATAGAATTGACTATGCAGTCGTGGCTTTGCTTAGTTGCGTTACGTAAAATACGTCCAGAATGGCAGCATGGATGTCACTCAGAGTGCATCGCTAAATCGACAATAGGCGACAGATTATATCTCATCTGCCGCCTAATATTACCTCACCTTGAGTAATTTTTATCTTAGCGACTTATCTACCGCTATGTTTCATATAAATGTTATCAATTAGTTAGCATGATTGAGGGCGTCTGTGGCGTAGTGATGCAAACCGAATATGTCTCCAATTTTGCAGCATAGAGCCTAGACTCTTGAAGCTCAGTAGCCAATCCAGCAACGCGTTGGGATATCTTGGCGAAAGAGTAACATCACCTTCAACCGGCTCCCATTAAATCACTTCAACCTCGACTCTATTGCGACCTTTATCCTTAGCGCGATAGAGGCAAACATCGGCGCGGCGTAATACGTCGGCCATCTTAAACCCCGAGATCTTATCTAATGGCAAAAACACGCTGCCAATACTGATCGTCACCACAGCCAAGGGAGATACTTGATGGGGAATATTGAGTTGCTCAACGAGATAACACAGTTGCGTAGCAATAGCCGTTAACTGTGCTGGCGTGACCTGCTCGACGACCAAAGCAAACTCTTCACCACCAATGCGAGCCAATAGAGCATTGTGCGGCAGGATATCGCACTGTGCTAAGGCATCAGCCACCCGTTTAAGCACAGTATCGCCTTCAAGATGACCATAAGTGTCGTTGTAGGATTTGAAATAATCGATATCTAACATTAACAATCCCGCTGGAGTGTTAGCTTGTAGCACAGTAGCTAATCTTTCAGTAAAGGGTCGTCTATTAGCTAAGCCAGTTAATTCATCGGTTTCAGCCATCACCTTTAATTGGCTATTCGCGGCAACCAGCGCTTGTTGTAGCACTATCATCTGACGCTCTTTCTGTTCGCGTAGCAGTAACTCGTTCAATGCGGAGGCGAATTGGGTCAGCATATTCTTTTTCTGGGCGTTCCAATTTAATGGCCGCGACACAGTCGACAGCGAGAGCAATCCCAATAACTCCCCAGCATTTTTAATCGCAAAGGCGGCAATCGAACATATCCCCACGGATTTCATTACCTCATATTCCTGTGGTGAAAAAGCCTTTAACGCCTCAAGATCCTCAATCACTAAGGTCGATTCCGTCTCGAATTTTTTAGCCAGTTGAGCAATATTATCTACCGAAATCACTTGGACCTTATTTGCGTGTAAGTCACTGGTCCAAAAGCTGCGGTAATAGGCATGCTGCTGATTGAATTCGAGAAGACTCACCCTTTCAACATCAAATAACTGACCTATTTTGTGGCATACCTCAGTTAAGGTTTTATCCACATTGCAGGTATCTATACTCAAAAATTGCAACGAAATCTCAGCCAACAATTGATTCGACTGCGACTGCCAATCTAATTCTTTAGTTCGTTCTTTGACTAAGTCAGACAATAAATGCTGCTGTTGTTGCAGTGCACGTTGCTGACGTTTATTGATGGCTAAATCATTACGTATCCTTTGATACATACCCTTAAGTGACAATGCCACATGGGCTATTTCATCGGGTCTTGCGGTTACCGTCTCGGGCACAGATAACTTTTTTAACGAGTTAAGATTGATTTTATTAGTGAAATCCTCCAGTGCCGACAATCTATCTGTCACCATGAGTCGCACTAAGGTCAAAATCAAATAAATCATCAATAGGGTCTTTAACCCATTACCGAGCACGATAAAAATCAACTGCCGCCACAGCTCGTAGTAAAGCCGATTGGTATCTAACCCTACGGTCAAAGTCGCTATCGACTGCTCTTGATAGGTCACAGGATAGTGAAATAGAGTTTGCGACTCATCATCGGTTAACAAAGGTTTACCCAGATGCATAGTGACGCCATCGATACTGTCTAAATGTACACTCGACACTAATGGCATCATCCCCAGTCCAGAGAGCAAATCCGATAACAAGCTACGGTCGACGTCCCACAGTGACTTAGCCACGCTTGGCAAAATAGATTCTGAATACTCGCGGATATCCGAAGTCGCATTATCGATACTATCCTGATAGTTCCAAATCAACTGAACCAGCATAGTTAACACAGCAAAAAACGAGCTCACCCCAATAATAATCAGCGTCATCTTGTGGCTAATAGAATGATTACGATGCTTCATGTACACCTGTTATTACGCCTTGAGGGGCAACTTATTCAAAATCTGAGACTGGAAAATCTGTGGCCAATCTCGAGCAACTAACATTTGATAAAATGCCGAATCTGGTTGCAAAACACCGAACAAAGCAACATTGTCATAGGGGAGATATTTTTTATGCTGCTGATAATATTGCAATTCGACCAAACCTAAAGCGCCAACCAAAAAATGCCCGCCACCAATAACACTCACAGAGTGCTGGCGACAAAGCTGTAAAATCTCAGGTGAAGTATTGATCGTACCGACAAATACATCTTTACCAGACACCAAACCTTTTTCCTTCAATGCCTTAAGCACCCCAATCGCCATACGATCACTGGCGGTCCAAATCACATTCAGATCAGGATAACGATTCAGCAGGGTTAACGCTTGCCCATAAGCCACAGCCTCACTCCATTGGCCATAAACCGTTTGAGTCAGAGTGGCATTGGACTGCATAAAGAAATAGTCACTGGCGCCTTGGGTTCGTAGCACTGAAGCAGGCGTCGATTTATCGCCCGAAATCAACAGAACTTTAGCCGCCTTTCCCTCTAAGTCATCCATTAAGGCCTTAGCGGTCGCCGAACCAATAGCGTAATTATCGGGAATAATGGCGGGTAACAAATATTCTTGCCAATGGGGATCTTGCAGCAGGGCATCACGCTCGCCAGGGGAAATATCATTTAAAATCAATTGCACATAGACAGGGTGAGGATAAAGCGCCTGCAGCATTTTTATCGCGGATTGTTTTTCATTAACCAGAATAACGTAATTAGGTAACGCCTTTGCAGAAGCTAACAACTCATCGAGTTGGGTGATCATCTTGAAGTGATTGCGATCGGAATGAATGATATCGAGTTTAATATCGAGTGTCGTCGATGCCGCCAACATCAATTGGTCGACATCTCCCCAAAAACTGTCATCGACAGCCCCAGGATTAAAGAAAACCACATCGAGTTTTGCCCATGCTGCCCCACCAAAACCCGCAGTACAGATAAACACACACGCTAACATCCACGAACGCATAGGCGAGTTCTCCTCGACCATGTTCCCTCAAATGTCATCCTTCACAAGAGGTCACTTTATTATTATCGATTCACAACCTTGTTACCGCATCGCCGCCCAAAATGTTGCTAAAATCGGCAGCAGATGTTTCGATTAAACCACAAAATGATACAAAGTATACTTTATATGCTGACTATTTATTCCGACACCCTGTCTGTATAAGGAGTTCGAGTGGCTCTGTAGCAGAATGTTTATGGGGATGTAAGTGGCGGCCTTATGGTCAGTCTTGCGACCTAACCACGGAGAAAATGACGGGAACTTAAAAGGAATACAAGTTAGAACTCAGACGTTAATGCAGCCTAGCGGTCAAGTTGAATCAAGGTCGTTGGAAGGGGAACCATGATTTTCAGTGGAGGGTCAACCAACTGAGACTGTGCAACGATGCCCTCATATAATGGCATAGGTTGACTAATCTCCATTAACTGATTGAAATAATTAAATATAACTATCAAGCACTCAATCTATTCAGTGGTAATCATTTCTCCCAGAATCAATCCTTTATAACTCATATTCATTCAAAGGCACTAAATTGTGCTTGCGACTCTTCTTTTAATCGGTCGCAACATACATCTTCAATCGTCTCGATATACTCCAAGTGCTGTGTAGCCCGTATCGCCCAGCAAAAAGGTTGGCTGTAGCCAACCTTTCGATGAACTAATAATCATATATGCAGTAAATGCGATCGAATTTGCCTAGCGCTAAATCCGCTTGGTGGATAATAAAATTCAACTGCATGGAGTGCTCACTATAGACGACTTTGAACAGTACTAGATAATCTTCGGCATTGCCGCCTAACTCAGCCGCAGCGTGGAGTTCGGGGGCTTTATAGCGACTATCGCCATGGCCATTAATGCTGGCGATACCATTGTAATACGGCAGCGGCTGCTCGGGGACCAGCAATGACTGCAAGCTGGATGGCTGCCACTCGGTATTAGCCCATTGCGATTGAGTGAGAATCTGGCCAGGGATGAACCCGTGCTCATTCAATTGTATCAGCTCATAGCCCTTGAGCTGATCTTGCCACTCTGGTGCCAATTCATCATCCACAACCGCTAGAGCCTCCAGCACCATAGCTTGTTGCGGTTCTGGTAGCGCTTGTAAACGTGCCTTGGCTAACTTTACTAAATGCGGGTTGTCACTATTAATCATGTCAGGGGCTATCATCTTAATGCTGGCAATCCCCTGAAGTTGATAAGCCGCCTCATACTCATAGTTTGCACATACCGCATCGTCGAACTTAAGTTCGGCAATCGCTTCCCCAGAGTTAAGCTGCTGATCCTCAGCGACATAATAGACATGGCCGCGAAGCATTTCCGAGAATCGCCAGCGCTCCAAAAAGAACAACAATCGCCCTTCTCGAGGTAAATAAGATTGAAACGCCTTTAGGTCGCTACAGTTGAGCTGTGCAATAAATTGCATGGGCACACGGAAGGCCTGCGCCGCCTCGTCCCAGTCCCAAAGATGCGCCTCATCTGTCTCCCAATCGTCCTGCCAGTCCTCCCGCCAATGCTCATTAATAAACTCGCGGGTATGGCCAAAGCTCTCAACATAGCCATCCAACATCTCCTCCCTTCCGACCAAAGTCACCGGATAATCCATGCCAACAGGCAAATCCGGCAATCCACCCAGTCGGCTATTACCTAACTGGACATAGTCTTCGATTGCACAGGGATAGAGATCGACACTACTTCGAATAAATGCCGAAAGCGTATGGGCAAGATGCGGGTCTTTAAACTGCGCCAGCTTTTGCTCTAGCAGCTGCTGACGAATGGGGGAATTTTCTGCTAACAACATATCCATATTGACCTCAGGACTCCAATGTTTGCTTTTTATCATTTCTATCAACTATTTGCTATCGTCCAATATGGCAATTTGCCAAAGCTATCACGGGAACGGTATAGCCAGATTCAGCAGCTTACTGATGAGGAGAATGACCAAGTTAATCGAAAACCCCTAACGTCAATTACTGCTACACTCAAATTCTGTGCGAAATGAACAACAAAAGGATTTGTTTATGGCGATTGCCTGCGTCAATACCCGAGCCAGTTGTGGGGTCGAAGCGCCCCAAGTCACAGTTGAGGTGCATCTGAGCAATGGCTTACCGGCATTTAATCTAGTGGGATTACCCGAAGCGTCGGTGAAAGAAGCCCGCGAGCGGGTACGCAGTGCGCTGATTAATGGGGGATTTGAGTTTCCGATGCGGCGGATAACCGTTAACCTCGCGCCTGCAGATTTACCTAAACAAGGTGGTCGCTACGATTTGCCCATCGCAGTGGGCATATTGGCCGCATCAGAACAAATCCCCCTTAATAGCCTAAAAAATCTCGAGTTTGTCGGTGAACTGGCATTGTCTGGGCACATACGTTATTGCCAAGGATTATTACCGGCGATTATCGCCGCAAAGCGCCAAGACCATACCTTGATATTGCCGCTGGATAATCGCCACGATGCCGAGTTAGTCGGCTATCCCAATGTGTTGTTTGGCTCGCACCTGCTGAGTCTGGCCGCTTATTTACAGGGGCAAAACCAACTGCCGACGTTAGCGCCACAATTAGAATGGATAAGCCAAGAGACGCCCGAGTCCCATACTTGCCTGAGCGATGTGATTGGCCAATATCAGGCCAAGCAAGCACTCGAAATTGCCGCTGCGGGTAACCACAACCTCTTGATGCTAGGCCCGCCGGGGACTGGCAAGACCATGCTTGCCAGCCGCATGATGGCGCTATTGCCCGCACTCAATTATGAGGAAGCGTTAGAAGTGGCGGCAATTCATTCCGTTGCTGGACTCGACATTAAACCGCAGCATTTTTTACAGCGACCATTTAGGGCGCCGCACCACACGAGTTCTTCGATTTCCCTCGTGGGCGGTGGCAGTATCCCAAAACCAGGGGAGATCTCCCTCGCCCATCGCGGTGTATTATTCTTGGATGAAGTGGCTGAATTTCCGCGTAAAGTCTTAGATTGCCTGCGCGAACCGATGGAAACCGGCGAAGTAGTGATTTCCCGCGCCGCCGCTAAGCTGACATTTTTAAGTCGATTCCAATTAATCGCAGCGATGAATCCTAGCCCTAGTGGCGACTTGGATAGCCATCATAGATCCAGCCCAGAACAAATCCAACGTTACCTTTCGCGGCTTTCAGGTCCGTTTCTCGATCGTTTCGACTTGACCATAGAAGTGCCCAAACTTCCCGCGGGCACTTTGACTCAAGCCGCGCCGCAGACAGAAACCAGCCAAGATATCGCCAAACGAGTTAAGCTAGCACGTGAGCTACAACTCGCCCGTGCTGGTGTGCTCAATAGCGAACTTACAGGGAAACAATTGAAACGCTTCAGCGGGCTCAGTGATGCTGATTTAGTGTTTTTGGAGCAAAGCGTGGTGAAGCTTGGCCTATCTGTTCGCAGTTTTCATCGTATACAAAGAGTCGCCCGCACTATCGCCGATCTTGAACAAGCACCTAACACCGAACGCCGCCATCTTGCCCAAGCACTGGGTTATCGTGCTATGGATAGGTTGCTGACACGACTATCCCAGCAATATTGAGTCAGCAGCTTTACAGTGAAGATGAACAAATGCACCGACCAGCAGTGCCTAAGATTGAGCCAAACGCCTACACCGAGTAACATAGGCCTCCAATTTTTGTCAGGGGGCTCGGATGGGAATGCTGTTTTCACAGATAAAAGGCTGTATTGCATTTTTAGGTTACGTTATAAATACCGTCTTTTGGACTATCCCAATCGTATTAATCAGTTTTATAAAACTGATACCTATCAGTCCATTAAGGACTGTGACTAGTCATGTGCTCGATTTTTGTGCCAGCGCTTGGATCAGCGTCAATGGCGTGATTGAGCGTTGCTTGCATCCCGTTAAAATAGAACTGAGTGGTGACGCCGACTTTTCCACTAAAGAGTGGTACATGGTGATAGCCAACCACCAGTCTTGGGTCGATATCCTGATCCTGCAGCGGATTTTTAATCGAAAAATCCCTTTCTTAAAGTTTTTCCTCAAGCAAGAGCTGATTTTTGTGCCTGTATTAGGCCTAGCTTGGTGGGCACTCGATTTTCCTTTTATGCGTCGTTATAGCACGGCACAGTTGCGTAAGAATCCTAAGTTAAAGGGCAAAGACATTGAAATTACACGTAAAGCCTGTACTAAGTTTAAGGCTAAGCCTGTGAGTGTGATGAACTTTGTCGAAGGCACGCGCTTCAGCAAGGCTAAGCATCAAAAACAAAACTCACAGTTCCAACATTTGCTAAAACCTAAAGCGGGCGGCATGGCCTTCGCGCTATCAGCCATGGGTGAACAGATCCACAAGCTAGTCGATGTCTCCATTTACTACCCAGACGCAGTACCGAGCTATTGGGACTACCTGACAGGCAAGTTGCCAAGCGTTAAAGTACATATCAAGGTCTCCGATATTGATCCTGCGATGCGCGGCGATTATATGAATGACCGCGATTTTAAAATTGGCTTCCAAGAACAACTGAATCAACTCTGGCTCACTAAGGATCAAGTGTTAAGCCAACTCGCTAGCCAAGCGAATAAAGAATAAAGGTAACGCCACTATGTTGAATTTCCTGCCCGGGCCAGTGTTGTTTATGCTGAGCTTAAGCTTGCTGATCATTAATACCGCCGTTTGGGGCTCGCTTATCAGCATTGGCGGATTAGTGAAACTTGTGATGCCAGCACAAGGTGCGCGCAATGCGGTGACTACGGTCATGAACCGTTTTATGTGGGCTTGGGCCTGCTGCAACGGTGGCATCTTGTATTTGATCGCTAAAATTGAGTGGGATGTCAAAGGGCTCGAAGGACTCGATAAAAACAGCTGGTATTTACTGATCAGTAACCACCTCAGTGGATTCGATATCGCCGCGCAAACTTACGTGTTACGTAACCACATCCCTATGCTGAAGTTCTTCCTCAAAAAAGAACTCATCTATGTGCCCATCATGGGCCTAGGATGTTGGGCGCTGGATATGCCATTTATGAATAGAACCAGCCCAGCAAAACTCAAAAAGAATCCAAAGCTTAAGGGCAAAGATTTAGCGACCACACGCCGCGCCTGTGCCAAGTTTAGCAATATGCCCACGTCAATCATTAACTATGTTGAAGGCAGCCGTTTTACCCAAGATAAACATCAGCGCCAAAACTCGCCTTATCAACATTTGTTACGTCCTAAAGCGGGTGGTATCGCCTTTACCTTATCAGCCATGGGCGAACAATTTACTAACCTGCTGGATATGACAATCGTCTACCCAGGTGCACCTGAAGATATTCTGTTTGGGGTAATGAATGGTAAGGTCAGTAAGATTATTGTGCGAATTAACGCCCTGCCCGTGCCTCAGGTCGATGCGGCACGTTATTTCTCTGAATCTGAGTACCGTGTCGAATTCCAACGCTGGTTAAACCAAGTGTGGGCGGAAAAAGATCAACAAATCCATGCTTTACTCCAAACACATCAAAGTGTGAACAATAAGGCCACCAGCCCCAATCACACTCAAGCAAGCTAGCTCGTCTCTAGCTTTGCTCTAGTTCAGCAACGCATGCCGCTGCAGCGGATAACTCCAATTCATTGAATACGGTTATTCCTGCGGCGCTGAGTTTTTCAGCCGTTAATCCTTGTCCCGCAATTAACTGTTTTACAAATTGACCATCGTAAATCTGCCTATTACCACAGGATGGACTACGGGCTTTTAAAATCGCCACTTTAATCCCGTGTTGCTGCGCCAGCTTAAGTGCGAGATCGGCTCCCAGACTAAAAGCGTGGGTCACATCCTCACCTTGGGCAGTTAAGATGCGCTGTCCAATCCGCTCCGCTGGCGGTCTAGGTGTTGGCAAACCGCCTGCACATTCGGGACAAATCGCCACAATCCGCCCTTGCTCGAGCCACGTTTGCACCAGCTCGCTCTCCATCAAGTTATGGCCACCGTCGTAGCGCACCGCTTGTCCGAGTAAACAACTACTCACTAACACTTTTTCCACTGTCATCCCCAAATGTCTCATTCCGCCCATAGCATAACGTGAAGGATAAACATGCCAAATGCATTTGGATGATTTTCCCCAAAACCATCAACATCCGCAACGAGGTTGGAAGGTTAAAACCACGTCATTGTTGACAATTTAATATTTAAATATTCATAACATAAAATATTAACAACGAGATAATTAAAATAAAATGATAAAAATCAATAATAAAAATAGAAACCCATTGAAATATAGACTTACGTCTAAGTAAACACATTGTTGACAATCTACCAAGGGAGGGCTATTTTTTACACATTGTCGACAATCCTATTAATAGTGATACGCTCTATGTTGAAGCAAAACACGACGTTCGTTTCTGATGACACGCAAGTTCCCCACCTGCACAAGGTCAAATCGACCTCGGCAGATAAGACGTCGACCACATTAGCCGATCAAATTTTGGTGCAGATCCAAACCAGCATCATCAAGGGCGAACTGCCTGCAGGCAGCAAGATTAACGAGCAAGCACTGGCCGAAAAATACGGCATCAGCCGCGGCCCGACCCGCGAAGCCCTGCAAACCTTAGAAAGACAACGTTTAGTGGTGCGTGCGCCCCATGTTGGTGCCCGCGTCGCCCAACTGACGGTGAGTGAACTTAACGATTTATATCAACTACGTAGCGTACTTGAAGGCATGGCCTGCGAACTCGCCGCCAGCCGTATTACCCCAGAACAATTAGCCAAGCTAGAAGATCTGCTCGCAACGCAAGAAGCGGCGCTCGCCAAGGGCGATACTTACTTCCAAGAGGAAGGCGATGTCGACTTCCATTACCAAATTATTCAAGCCAGCGGTAACAAGCATCTGCAGGAAACCTTAGTCGGCGGCCTGTATCACTTGCTGCGCATGTATCGCTACCAGTGCACTAATAAAAATCGTCCCGTGAAAGCGATTGCCGAGCACAGACGCATAGTCGAAGCCATTGCCCAGCGCGATGGTGAGTTAGCTAGTTTGCTGATGCGCCGCCATATCGAACAAGGGCGTAAAAATACCGAATTACGCTTAATTGAATTGCAAGCCAATGCAGCCGCAAAAGAAACCTTAGCCAACATTAGCTAAGTTCTTACGGCTCAATATGCCCACTTCCCATAAAATGGAAAAGGATAAAACCATGACCCAAAGCGCAGGATTACGTTTTCGCCAAGCTCTTGCTAAGGCCAAACCGTTACAAATCGTTGGTACCACCAATGCCTATTTTGCCTTAATGGCAGAACAAACAGGCTTCCAAGCCTTGTATCTTTCGGGCGCTGGCGTTGCCAATGCTTCCTACGGTTTGCCAGATTTAGGCATGACCTCAATGAATGACGTGCTGATTGATGCAGGCCGCATCACCTCTGCCACGCAGGTGCCTTTATTGGTCGATATCGATACTGGCTGGGGCGGCGCATTCAACATTGCTCGTACCATTAAAGAATTCGAAAAAATCGGCGTAGCCGCTGTGCACATGGAAGACCAAGTGTCGCAAAAACGTTGCGGACATAGACCCAACAAAGCGGTCGTGAGCATAGAAGAAATGGTCGATCGCATTAAAGCGGCCGTCGATGCCCGTACCGATCCTAACTTTGTGATCATGGCGCGCACCGATGCGGTTGCCGTTGAAGGCTTAGAAGCTGGTATCGAACGCGCTCAAGCGTATATTGCCGCCGGTGCCGACATGATCTTCGCCGAAGCCTTAACTGAGCTAGACCAATATCGCCATTTTAAAGCACAGGTAAAAGCACCGATTTTGGCGAACATGACTGAATTTGGCCAAACCCAATTGTTCAATAAAGAAGAACTCGCCGAGGCGGGCGCCGACATGGTGCTCTACCCACTCGGTACTTTCCGTGCAGCCAACCAAGCCGCACTGAACGTCATGCAAGCGCTGATGAATGATGGTCATCAACGCAACGTGCTAGACACTATGCAGACCCGTAAAGACTTGTATAAATACTTGGGCTACCACGCCTTTGAAGACAAGTTAGATCAACTGTTCAGCCAAGATAAATAACCGAAAGCTGCAACCCTACAGGGTTTGGCGTTAAAACAGATTTAGCGTTAAACAAATTACATAAAAAGTGCAGCCTTAACCAATAAATGTCGGCGAATAAGTGCTCTGAAATGAGCACTGAAATCCGCCAGCAATAACCAAACAGAGTTAACGGAAGGGAAGGATTATGTCAGAAGCTAAAAAACTAAGCGGTGCAGGATTACGTGGCCAGAGCGCAGGCGAAACCGCATTAAGCACAGTGGGCGTGTCAGGTTCGGGCCTCACGTACCGCGGTTATGATGTGAAAGATCTCGGTGAAAATGCCACCTTCGAAGAAGTCGCCTATCTCATTCTTTACGGCGAGTTGCCCACTCAAGCCCAGCTTGATGCCTACAAAATCAAACTCAAAGGCCTTCGCGGTCTGCCGCAAGCCTTAAAAGAAGTGTTAGAGCGCATTCCTGCTGACACTCATCCAATGGATGTGATGCGTACTGGCTGCTCTATGCTAGGCAATTTAGAAGCCGAGCACAACTTTAGCGAACAGAGTGAAATCACCGATCGCCTTTTAGCCGCATTCCCATCGATCATCTGTTACTGGTATCGCTTTAGCCACGATGGCGTGCGTATCGATACTGAAACCGATGACGATCAAATTGGCGCACACTTCCTCCACTTATTACATGGCAAAGCGCCGTCGGCACTGCATGCTAAAGTGATGGACGTATCGTTAATTCTTTATGCAGAACATGAATTTAACGCATCAACCTTTACCGCTCGCGTCTGTGCTTCCACCCTGTCAGACATGCATTCATGCGTCACTGGTGCCATTGGTTCACTGCGCGGCCCGCTGCATGGCGGCGCAAACGAAGCGGCGATGGAACTGATCCAAGACATGAAAGACGAAGCCGATGCCCGCGACATCTTAATGGGTAAACTCGAGCGTAAAGATAAGATCATGGGCTTCGGTCACGCGATTTACCGCGAATCGGATCCACGTAACGCCATTATCAAAGAATGGTCTGAAAAGCTGGCCGCCGATTATGGTGATGATCGCCTCTACCGCGTATCGGTAGCCTGTGAAGCCCTGATGTGGGAACAGAAAAAACTCTTCTGTAATGCTGACTTCTTCCACGCCAGCGCTTATTGCTTTATGGGTATTCCGACTAAATTGTTTACCCCTATTTTCGTGTGTTCACGGGTAACGGGTTGGGCGGCGCATGTGATGGAGCAACGCTCTAACAACCGCATCATTCGCCCAAGTGCCGATTATGTGGGCGTAGCACCCCGTAAAGTGGTGCCGATTGCTAACCGTTAATGTTTAAAAACATGAACTGGCGCTAAGGCGTCAGTTTCTCTTTAAGATCTCCAATAGATCATGTGATGAGCACCGATGTTATGAGCACTATCATAAATACCCAGTACCGCAAGCCCTTACCAGGCACTGCACTCGACTATTTCGATACCCGTGAGGCCGTTGAGGCCATTGCCCCCGGCAGCTACGCTAAGCTCCCCTACACCTCACGCGTGCTAGCGGAAAACTTAGTCCGCCGCTGCGATCCAGCGGTACTCACCGACTCGCTGAAACAGATTATCGAATCTAAACAAGAACTGGATTTCCCTTGGTTTCCCGCCCGCGTGGTCTGCCACGATATTTTAGGCCAAACCGCCTTAGTTGACCTTGCGGGTCTGCGTGATGCCATTGCCGCCAAGGGGGGCGATCCGGCCAAAGTTAACCCTGTAGTACCAACCCAACTGATTGTGGATCATTCCCTCGCAGTGGAATACGGCGGTTACGATAAAGATGCCTTTGCAAAAAACCGCGCCATCGAAGACAGACGCAACGAAGACAGATTCCACTTTATCAATTGGACTCAAAAGGCCTTTAAAAACATCGATGTTATCCCGCAAGGGAACGGCATCATGCATCAAATTAACCTAGAGCGTATGTCACCTGTAGTGCATGCTCGCGACGGTGTCGCCTTCCCGGATACCTTAGTCGGCACCGACAGCCATACACCACACGTAGATGCACTGGGCGTTATCGCCATTGGGGTCGGCGGGCTAGAAGCCGAAAGTGTGATGCTGGGACGCGCATCCTATATGCGCCTGCCAGACATTATCGGTGTCGAGCTAACGGGCAAGCCGCAAGCTGGCATCACGGCGACCGACATAGTACTGGCGCTTACCGAATTTTTACGCGCACAAAAAGTGGTGTCCTCTTATCTAGAGTTCTTCGGCGAAGGCGCATCAGCGCTGACACTGGGCGATCGCGCCACCATTTCGAACATGACACCTGAATTTGGCGCCACCGCCGCCATGTTCTATATCGATCAACAAACGCTGGATTATTTGACCTTAACCGGCCGCGAAGCCGAGCAAGTCAAACTGGTTGAAACCTATGCTAAAACTGCAGGTTTGTGGAGCGATGACTTAAAACAGGCCGAATATCCACGCGTATTACACTTTGACCTCTCGTCAGTGGTACGCACCATTGCCGGCCCGTCGAATCCACATGCTCGGGTGCCAACCTCGGAACTCGCCGAGCGCGGCATTAGCGGTGTGGTCGAAAACGAACCTGGCCTAATGCCAGATGGCGCCGTGATTATCGCCGCCATCACCAGCTGCACTAACACCAGCAATCCACGTAACGTGATTGCCGCCGGCCTAATTGCCCGCAACGCCAACGCCAAAGGCTTAAGCCGCAAACCTTGGGTCAAAACCTCACTGGCCCCCGGTTCCAAAGCGGTACAACTCTATTTAGAAGAAGCCAATTTATTACCTGAGCTTGAGCAACTTGGCTTTGGGATTGTCGGCTTTGCCTGCACCACCTGTAACGGTATGAGCGGCGCGCTGGACCCTGTGATCCAAAAAGAAGTGATCGACCGCGACTTGTACGCCACCGCCGTATTATCGGGCAACCGTAACTTCGATGGCCGCATCCATCCCTATGCCAAACAAGCCTTCTTGGCATCGCCGCCATTGGTGGTGGCCTACGCGATTGCCGGCACCATACGTTTCGATATCGAAAAGGATGTGCTGGGATTAGATAAAGACGGCAACCCAGTCAAACTGATTGATATCTGGCCATCGGATGAAGAAATCGATGCCGTGATTGCGACCAGTGTTAAACCTGAGCAGTTCCGCAAAGTGTACGAGCCTATGTTCGATTTAGCCGTCGATTACGGCGAGCAAATTAGTCCGCTGTACGATTGGCGCCCGCAATCTACTTATATTCGTCGTCCACCTTACTGGGAAGGCGCATTGGCGGGTGAACGCGCACTCAAGGGCATGCGGCCACTAGCGGTGCTGGGTGACAACATCACCACCGACCATTTATCGCCGTCGAACGCCATTATGCTCGACAGCGCCGCGGGCGAATACCTGCACAAGATGGGCTTGCCGGAGGAAGACTTTAACTCCTACGCCACCCACAGGGGCGATCACTTAACTGCCCAGCGCGCAACCTTTGCCAATCCTAAACTTAAAAACGAGATGGCAATTATTGACGGTAAAGTGCAACAAGGCTCACTGACGCGTATCGAGCCCGAAGGCCAGGTCACCCGCATGTGGGAAGCGATTGAAACCTATATGGAACGTAAGCAACCGCTGATAATTATCGCGGGTGCAGACTACGGCCAAGGTTCGTCCCGCGACTGGGCCGCCAAAGGCGTGCGTTTAGCGGGCGTTGAGGCCATTGTTGCCGAAGGTTTCGAGCGCATTCATCGCACTAACTTAGTGGGTATGGGTGTTTTACCACTGGAATTTAAAGCCGGCGACAACCGCGCCACCTACGCCATCGACGGCACCGAAGTGTTCGATGTCCTCGGCACGCCAGCGCCACGAGCGGATTTGACCGTCGTTATCACCCGTAAAAACGGTGAGCGCATCGAAGTGCCAGTAACCTGTCGTCTCGATACCGCCGAAGAAGTCTCAATCTACGAGGCGGGCGGCGTATTGCAACGCTTCGCGCAAGACTTTTTAGAGTCAAACCTGAAGTAACACTCGCGCTAAAAAGGCGGTAATGCCAATTGAAGATTACCGCCTTTGATATCGACACTAACCTGTATCGCTATTCCCCTTGGAGTTAATAGCATGAGTAACAATCTTTTCCCGCCCCAAATCAAAGTCGCCGCAACTTATATGCGCGGCGGCACCAGTAAGGGCGTGTTTTTCCGCTTGCAAGATTTACCAGAGGCCGCACAAGTTGCTGGCCCGGCACGTGATGCCTTGTTACTACGCGTAATAGGCAGCCCAGACGCTTACGGCAAACAGATCGATGGTATGGGTGGCGCCACCTCAAGCACCAGCAAGACAGTGATCCTCTCTAAGAGCACCCGCTCGGATCACGATGTCGACTACCTCTTTGGCCAAGTTGCTATCGACAAACCCTTTGTCGATTGGAGTGGTAACTGCGGCAACTTAACCGCTGCCGTCGGTGCCTTTGCCATCAGCAATGGCTTGATTGATACGGCCCGCATTCCACAAAATGGCGTCTGTACTGTGCGAATTTGGCAGGCCAACATAGGCAAAACCATTATCGCCCATGTACCCATCACCCACGGTGAAGTGCAAGAAACCGGTGATTTTGAACTCGATGGTGTGACCTTTCCTGCCGCCGAAGTGCAAATCGAGTTTATGAACCCCGCCGCCGATGCTGATGGTGATACTAGTGGTGACGCTGGCAGCATGTTCCCTACGGGTAATGTTGTCGATGTGCTAGACGTGCCGGGCATTGGCAGCTTTAACGCCACTATGATCAACGCTGGCATTCCCACCATTTTTATCAATGCAGAAGACTTAGGCTACACAGGCACTGAGTTGCAGGATGATATTAATAGCGACAACGCCGCCCTTGCCAAATTTGAAACCATTCGCGCCTATGGCGCCGTGCATATGGGCTTGATTTCGCATATTGATGAAGCAGTTGCACGCCAACACACGCCTAAGATCGCCTTTGTCGCTAAACCTAAAGCCTATGTGTCATCGAGCGGTAAAACCGTCAATGCAGATGAAATTGACCTACTGGTACGCGCCTTGTCGATGGGCAAACTGCACCACGCCATGATGGGCACGGCGGCAGTGGCAATTGGCACGGCGGCAGCAATTCCCGGCACTTTAGTCAACTTAGCCGCAAGCGGTGGAGACACTCACAAAACGATAGATGCTGTACGTTTCGGCCATCCCTCTGGCACCTTGCGCGTTGGCGCCGAGGCAAACTTAGTGAATGGTGAATGGACAGTCGTCAAAGCCATTATGAGCCGCAGCGCTCGCGTACTGATGGAAGGTTTTGTGCGGGTGCCCGCTGCGTAATTTTATCTAAGTAAACAGTTCAACCAAAGACCTTGCTTCTCCCCCTTCCGGCAAGGTCTTTTTTCTATTCTCGCCCATCATTTTAATCTGCTTCGCCCGTATTTGTCTTAGCATGATATGTTGACATACCTGAAACAATGCTAAGATCCTTTAGCAAAAACGCCAGAATACAAACTCGTCATAAAAAGAATATTGGCAGTGAAACGGTACAGTTAATATATTGCATGATCTATTACAGAATCGCGCCCATTGATTTTGGTTATTTTTAAACCAAGTCAGCAATTTAAGTCGCATTTTTACAGCAAAATGGCATGTAAGGTCTAGGCTAAGAACTAAACTAAATAGAAACCTAATCAGGATGGGTCCGTTTTTGGTAGGGGAAAATTTGAGTCAACTAATCCACAAGCTAATGTTAAGTACGCTTTTTATCCTAAGTTTGTGGGGGATCTCGTGCAATGGATTAGCTCAACCATTGAGCGCGGCTTCTACACAGCTCAAATTTGAACATATTCGCAGTGAAGATGGCCTTACCCAAAATACGATTACTAGCCTGTTTATGGACAATGCCGGTATGTTATGGATTGGCACTCAAGATGGTTTGCATGCTTATAACGGTCACAGCTTCAATATTTTCCCCCATTCACCCAATGATCCGAGGAGTATTTCTGAGAGCTATGTCTCTGACATTATTCAAGACTCAGAAGGTAATATCTGGGTTTCGACTTTCAGCCAAGGGGTAAATCGACTCGATTTGAGCACAGGGACCTTTGAACACTTTGGCCAAGAACAAGGGCTTACCGATCCGCGCACAACCAAACTCAGCGTTGTAGGCAATACACTCTGGATTGGTACTAAAGCAGGACTATTTTCCCTATCGACCAAAACCAAACGCATTACCCAAGTAAACTTAGGTAATAGTGTTCAACCCCACATCACCAGCTTAGTCAATGTTGAAGACACTTACCTTCTGGCAGGAACACAAGATAGCGGCACCTTTGCTGTCAGTGCCAATACTATCACTCGCTTAAATGTCCCGCAGAATCTCACTGCACATCAAATTAGGGCACATTCCGCTAATGCGATCACTTTAGCTCTGGGTGAGCAATTATGGCATTACAACTTGGCCTCACAACAGGGCGAAATCCTCTGGCAGACAGACGATAATGTGCCTTACATTAAGGACTTTATCCAAACTGAACAGGGTAATTTTTGGGTTGTTGGGCCAGAAGCTGGTCTTATTCAACTCGAGAGAAACGATAAAGCATTTACTGCGACCTACCACAGGTATGATCCTAAGCGTACCAACAGTATCAGTGAAAATAACATGCTGAGCTTACTGCAAGATCCCTTTGGTAATTTATGGTTAGGTGCCAGTTATTCTGGTCTAGATAAAATTAATACCCGTCGTCAGTATTTTCAGCATATTTACGAATCCACCCCTAACCTGTCGCAACAAAGTAACAACATTCGCACCTTGTTCCGCAGCCAAGATAATGCGCTATGGATAGGCACCGAAGGTGCTGGGCTTAAACGCATGTTGGCCAATGGAAAATATGAACACTACACGGAGCTCTTTGCTAACGCCTTAGGGATGCATCAACGCAACTTGAATCTTATCCTGCGAGATATAGACCAAGACAAAAATGGCGTGCTTTGGTTTGCCACTAACTATGGGCTAGGTCGACTGGCGCTAGATGGCCACTTCCAGTTACTCAAGGTGACAGAACGCACTGATCAAGGCTCAGAAACCAATTATATCCGTAGTTTAGATATTGATGAGCAAGGTCGCCTCTGGGTGGCAACAACCAATGCCCTCTACCGTAAGGCGATAGATACCGATGAATTTACTTTTATCTCATTGGCACATATTGATAATTTCTATCCGGCACAAAACCAGTTTTTAATCCTCAGAACACACAAAGACACGCTATGGATAGGTACTCTCGATGGCCTGCTTAAGCTGGATATGAAAACAGGCACAGGTAAATCCTACTTCCATCAATCCTCAGACAAAAACAGCCTGATCAACAACCGCGTCCGCGATATTTTAGTCACAAAATCGGGCGAGGTATGGTTTGCCACCCATGGTGGGATCAGCAAGTTACCGTCCCAAGAGACTGATGCAGGTTTTAGCCACTATACCCGCAATCAGGGATTACCAAGTGATACCATCTATGCCTTACTCGAGGATCAAGAACACAACATTTGGTTTAGTAGTAATGCGGGGATAGGAAAGCTCAATCCTAAAACCAATCGTGTCATCATATTTAATGAGCAAGAAGGGCTACAAGCACTGGAGTTTAACGGTGGCGTAAAACTTGAAGACAGCGATGGCGATCTCTGGTTTGGTGGCATTAATGGCATAAATCGTTTCAATCCAAAGTCAATTCCAGATCAACGACCCGATGTTAAAGTCGCACTCACTGGCTATAGTATTGCGGGTAAAGGGCACACTATTCTCGATTTGAGCCATCCACCTAGCATAGTAATGGACTATAGCGATCAGCTGATCAGTTTTGAGGTGACCTCATTGGATTTCAGCTATACGGGTAAAAACCGCTTCAGCTATTTTCTTGAGGGATTTGATAACGAATGGCATGAGCTCCCCACAGGTAATGAAATTACCTTTACCAATATTAATCCTGGTCACTACCAACTGCATGTTCGCCATGGGCTGCAATACAACTCTCAAGGTGACTACGCCCTTTCTGTCGATCTTCATGTAAAAGCGCCCTTCTATCGAACTCAGTTCGCCTACGCCCTCTATAGCTTGCTCTCTCTATGGCTGTTGGCTTGGATCATTATCTGGCGTAAAAGAAAACGCCAGCAACAGCGCGAATTTGAAACCAGTATCCGCGCCTCAGAGGAGCGACTCAAACTTGCACTTTGGGCCTCTGGCGATGGCATGTGGGACTGGAACATACCAGAAAATCGCGTCTATCGTACCAATATGGATTCTTCGGTCCCCCATTGGAATAGCAGCAATATAGCCCATGAGAGCATGCACTCAGAGGATAGGGAAAGATTCAAATTTGAGCTTAACGAACACCTTCAAGGTCGTTCGCCTTTCTTCGAAGCAGAGTACCGAGTCGAGCGCTCCCCCGGTAATTGGGTATGGATTTTAGACCGCGGTAAAGTGGTGGAAAAAGATAGCCTAGATAATCCGATCCGCATGACAGGGACCAATCGTAACATTACCTCGCGCAAACTGATTGAAAACGAGTTGGTACTGTCATCACAAGTGCTCAACAGTATGAACGAAGCCGTTGTAGTGGGAGGATTAAACTATCGAATTCGTTCGGTCAACCCAGCATTTTGTGCCATTACAGGGTACACAGAACGCCAAATAACCGACAGGCATTTCATTCACTTAGCCTTTAGTCGCCAACAGCGGGAGTTGTTCAATACAATTGAACAACAGCTACTGCGTCACAAACATTGGGTCGGAGAACTGTGGATCCGCAATAAACAACGTCAGGCCATTTTAGTCTGGCTTGAAATCAACCAAGTGATCGATATCAAAGGCGAAACCAGTCACTTCGTTGCAGTATTTACCGACATCACAGAGCGGAAAAAAGCCGAAGAAGATCTGCGTTTCCTCGCCAGCTTCGACACATTAACTGGCTTACCGAACCGAACCTTATTTCAAGACAGGCTCAATCACGCGATTACTCAAGCGCACAGAGCGAATAATATCGTTGCCTTGCTGTTCTTAGACCTCGACCGCTTTAAACATATCAACGACTCTATGGGTCATCATGTCGGGGATTTGTTACTGAAAGCCGTAGCAAGACGACTGCAAAATGCAGTGCGTGATGGCGATACTGTCGCACGCTTAGGTGGCGATGAATTTACTATTATTTTAGAAGGTGTTGCGAAAACAAAAGCCGCAACCCTGATCTCAGAAAAAGTGCTCAGAGCATTCCAAACGCCCTTCCTATTGGACGATAAAACGCTGACCATTTCGACCTCAATTGGTATCAGCTTATACCCTAACGATGCGGACAATGCCGACTCACTGATTAAATTTGCCGATACCGCCATGTACCACGCAAAATCATCAGGTCGAAATAACTTCCAGTTTTATACCTCTAAGTTGAATGAAATCGCCACCCGTCATGTACAACTCGAAAGCGGTTTAAAGGAAGCTATCCAACGCAAAGAACTAAGCTTGGTTTATCAACCTAAATTCTGTTTACGAGATGGTTCCGGTGTTTTTCAAGGTAGTTGGCACTCTTTACTTAAATTTTAAGCTGCATTTCTTGTTTCAGTTTCAGACTCTTTTTCTGGGTTCAACACTACCTCACCGATAACGTCACAGTTCCTTATACCGTTTGGCCAGCGTTTAGGGTTTCTTGATCTTGCTTCTTCTAGTACCTCCTTACGCTTAGATAAAATCGCTTTATCTTGCATCGCATGTCGCTCACTCGGTGATACAAAATTGAGCTTACTGTGCTT